>JASHQG010000102.1 GCA_030037665.1 Acetobacteraceae bacterium | reverse complement strand
CTTCCTTGTGTGTCCGCTGCTGACCTTGTTGAAACCGTCCACGCCCGAGAACCCGACCTGTTCGGTTGATTCGACAAAGGTCACATCACCGTCCTCGGATCCTGCAACGCACTCAAGACAGGGCGTTTTTCTTAACCCCGGCCATTGCTCATTCAGCCATTTCTGTGGCTCGATAGCCAGGCCGGTCCATCCATTCAGTTCGAGAAGATATGTGTTGCTGTCGATGATCGGATGATTGGCGCCGATATCCACGAAGATGCCGTTAGCCTTACCCTTGTATACGCGCCTGAGAACAAATGCATCCTGACCATATTCACTGTAAGATTGTTTCCCGTTGGGGCGCATTGATGCGTCCGCTCCGTACATTCTGCGAATGTCGTCATCGGTTAAAGCGGCACGATTGTTATATACGTAAAGAGAATAGTTGTTGGTGTAAATCCGCACCAGTACTCTCATCACCGCTTTCCACAACGGCTTGACATTGCTTCTGATGCCCACGGCACGTTCCCCTCAGCTGCGGACCGGTTTTACCACATCACAAGCCAGCTCTGTTGAGCAATGGCAAGCCGGACCCCAATCATCCGCTCAGAGCCGAGGCGCCAGTCTACCGCAACGGTTTGTCGTGCGGCGGGCAAAATGTCATCCGAGCGGCTGCGTGTCGCCGCAGTCCCTCCCAAGCCACCTGCCCTGAACCGACTGCCTGACGGACAGCCTGTCGGGTCCGCGCCCGGCATCGACTTCAAGATCGCCTTCCACCGTCCTGTGGTTGACCGCATTGACGCGCAGCCGGCCTTCGAGCGGGTCCTTGCCCATGCATTCGAGGTGCATATCGAGATGGTCGGTCACGCCGGAGCCGATGTTGTGATGGCAGCCGTGAAAGCTCAGCCGGTCGGGATCGAAGCCCGCGCGCAGTTGCTCAGGCGTGATGCACATCCTGACCGTGTGTGGCTGATTCGCCTGCGCGACCAGTGCGACCACCAGGGCCTGGAGCATCACACGCTGCTCCGGCTTCATCCGGGTCATGGCCTCGGGCGGGATGACTGGCACGCCCGATGCCGAGCCGGCGATGGAGAACTCCCACAATCCCGGCGCCACATCGAGCGAGAGCCCGGCGGCAAGCCCTGTGGCGGAAATCGCAAGGGCAAGGCCCGTGCCCAAGGCGATCCTGCTGACGGATGCTCTCATCTTATCGTTCCTGCCGCGATTCTGTCTGCGATCATCCGCCGCGTGGCGGGCGCCTCCTCGCCGGGCATCACCAAATCGCGCCCGGAACGGTGGAGATGGTGATGTTGCACACGATCAGCGACCCGGCGAAAGGGGGGCGATCACCAGGCGGGCATCGTGCCCGCTGGCCGCATCGCGACGCCAGATGACATCGTCGCGGTGATCGGTTTGCTCCTGAGCGATGCGGCGCCCCACCTTTGAGGGACGAACTCTTTTTCATCGAACGCCGGGCCCGCTTGCGATCCGGAAGGTCCTGCCCTCTAACGCCTCACCGGGACTGCCACCAAAGCGATCACAGCTGCAGGTTGACCCGCCCGGCCCGATCATGTTCCTGCACCGAGCGAGCATGCTGTCCGGAGATTTTCGTCAATGATCATGAACCAACCGCCTGCCGGCATTCGGGTCCCATGGCCGTGAGCGACGTCGCGCGCATCGACTGGCGCCACGAAGCGGACGTCGTCGTCATCGGCTCGGGCGCTGCCGGTCTGCCCGCCGCGATCGCCGCCCGCGAATGCGGCGCATCGGTCATCATGGTCGAAGCCGAGGACGATATTGGCGGCCATGCCATCACGAGCGGCGGGAACGTGCCTCTCGGCGGCGGCAACGCGGCGCAGCGTGCGCACGGCATCGACGACTCGCCTGACCTGATGTTCCGTGATCTCACCGACTGGTCGGTGGTGGAATCCAACGGCTTCCCCGACTATCGCTACAACGACCACGAGATCATCCGCGCCTTCTGCGATCATGCGGCGACCACGCATGATTTTCTGCTGAAGCACGGGGTGGCGTTTATCGACCAGGCGCCGGATGCCCGTGGTGGCAACGCTGTCGGCAATTCGGTTCCGCGCGAGATGCACTGCGCGGCGATGGACTGGCCACTCGTGCAGACCGGCAAGCCGGCCGATCCGGCGGTGCGCGCCACCACGTCGACGGGCAACGGACTGATGCGTCCGCTCGAGGCATCGGCACGCAGGCTTGGGGTACAAATTCTGCTGCGGCACCGGATGATCGCGTTGCATCGCGAATCGCCGCGCAGCGGCCGCGTGCGGGGCATCGCTGTGCAAACGGACGCAGGCGTCATCGATATCTTCGCCCACAAGGCGGTGATCATTGCGACCGGCGGTTCCACCGGCAATGTGAACTTCCGACGCATGTTCGATCCGCGACTGACCGAGGAATATTGCGGCCTCTCCGGCATGCCGTGGTCCGACCAGGACGCCAGCGGCGAGATCGCAGCGATGGAGATCGGCGCCTCGCTCTGGGGGCTTTACAATCAGATGGGTGAGTTCGGCTACAGCGTGACCAAGCCGTCCGCTGTCGGCTGTCAGTACAATTATCAGAACCTGCGCTGGCGGCCTGGGAGCCGGGTGTTTCACAAGGCCCGGGCAATCGGCCTGACCGTGGGCGATTGGCAGAACGTGATCACTGTGAACATGCAGGGCTTGCGGTTCTATGACGAGACCGGCCGAGGCTTCACAACCAACAACTACAATTCGATCAATCCCTACGTGCAGGGCGACTGGCGCAATGCGGAAAACGTTCGCTACAAGGCGAACAACTGGCTGAATGCGGCCATGGCGGGCATCGGCGACGGCAAAAACGGCGGTGGCCCGATCTGGGCAATCTTCGATGCCGCGGCGTGCGAACGCGAGGGTTGGGTGGCGGAACCTCCGCACGTTGACTACGCCGCTGGCTTCTGCTTTCGGGCCGAGAGTCTGGCTGCGCTTGCCGAGAGCATCGTCATGCCGCATCAGCGGGTGCCGATGCCGCCCGAGAATCTGGAAGCCACGGTTGCGCGCTACAATGCATTCGTTGATTCCGGCGTGGACGAGGATTTCGGTAAGCCGAAGCCGCTCTACAAGATTTCCACGCCGCCATTCCATGCGGCCTGGGCAACGCCGGTGATCCACGACACGCGCGCCGGGTTGCGCATCAATGCGCACTGCCAGGTTGTCGATCTGTCGGGGCGGGTGATTCCGGGCCTCTATTGTGGCGGTGAATCGTCAGGTGGGTTCAGCCAGCACGGCCTCGCACGAGCCACCTGCCAGGGCTATATCGCCGGGCGGCATGCGATGTCCGAGAGCTGAGCCCGCAGCTCCGCCAGTCCGCGCTGCGCTGTTCCGTCCGGTGCGAAATTCGCGGGATCGAGCCAGGCGGCGAGTGCGTCTCTGCAGCGCGGCCATTCGTCGGCCAGGATGCTGTACCAGTCCGTGTCGCGCTGGTGCCCTTTGGTGATCATGTGCCAGCGGTGCCGGCCTTCGTAGACAAATCCCAACCGCTCAGCCGCGCGCTTCGAGGGTGCATTCAACGCGTTGCACTTCCAAACCAGACGCCGGTAGCCCAACTCGTCAGCGGCAAGGCGCAACAACAGAAACATCGCCTCGGTCGCGGCGCGCGTGCGCTGCATGGCGGGCGAGAACCAGATGCTGCCCAGCTCGATCGACGCGTTCTTCGGCTGAATGTCCAGCAACGCGAGCCACCCCGACGCCGCCCCTGTCGACACCGGCCGCACCGCCCAGACCATGCGGTCCTGCTCGACCGCAAACCCGCCGATGTAATGCCCCATCGCCTCCATCGAGGCGAATGGTCCGCAGCCGAGGTAGGCCCAGCTGTCATCAGCCCCCTGCGCGGCGTCCCACAACTCTGCCACATGGCGCCGGTGTAGCGGCTCGAGCACGGCATACCGGCCACGGAGCGGCACGCGTGGCGGCAACGGCCGCGGCGTGGCATCGACCGCAGGACCGATCGGTTGGGGCATCGCGCTGTCTCCCGAAGTGCAGTCCGCTGCATAGCCGGTCCCTGCGATCGCTGCTCGGTCCGGTTGCCGCCACGACGCGCCGTCCATTGGTCGAAGAGACGCTGATCGGCACGGGTTTCCATCGGATCCCACTATCAGCTGCCTTGAACTCTCGTGACGGCCGTCTTGCTTGGCAGGCCGTTCCGGTGGCTCCGTCGCTCGGCCGCAGAGGCGACGGCATTTCCTGTCCGGCGGGGCGATGCGAGGTTCGCCTGCTGCGTCCGGCTCTGTGCGCCGGTCTCTTCGCCGCCGGTGTTCCGTGACCGCCGCACATTCCGATCGAATGGAAACGGTTCGACTGCAGCAAAATCGAGGGTGCCATGGCCCACGCCGCGCAGGTGACGCCCGAGACGAGCCGCGCGCTCGACGCTCCCCTCCGCTGCCGTGGCGGTCCAACCCGGCCGTAGTCGGGCCGACGCGTACGGGTTGATGGTATCCGCGCGGCGCGCCGCCCGGCTGTCATCATATCAGGCGGGCGACGACCATGACGCTGGGCCCATTGTCGCGGTGCCCATTGTCGCGGTGCCCATTGTCGCGGTACTGCTCATTCGTTCTGGCCGTCGCCGGTTGGCGCGGGTCGAGGGGCCCCATTCGGGCGCTGGTCGATGAGCGAGCAGGCCCCGGAAATGACCGAACTGCTGTCTTTGCCGACGCGCCAAGGCAGACATTTCCACGCGGCCGTCGACAAGCGGTCGCGCGAACGGCGAACAGCTGCGACCGGTGGATGCGATGCTCGCGAATGGTCTTTGTACTCTGCGGGAGACCATGATGCATGGCAGACGTACCGGAATGGCACCAAAGAGGTGGGAAACGAGTCCCGAAAATCGGAGGAATCCATTGGGACGCTGTCGAGCTGGGCCCGGTTGCACAGCAGCGCGACGGGATTTGCGCAGTGCGCAGAACGCGCTTATGAAGATGCCAACGGGCTAATCCAACGCTGTTTGACGGACAAGATTGTCCTGGCATTCATCCGTGTGATCTGGTCGAGTTCCCGACGTGGCAGGTCCAACGACAGAGTGTGAGCTGACCATTGCGGGTATTGGCACTTGGGGAGGACGCTAACATGGCCATGAGGTTGTTGATGCATCGGTGTGCCGTGCTCGGTCTTGCTGGCGGATGGCTACTTGCGGGATCCGCAATCGCTCAACCCACGAATACGCCAGGCACGACGCCCGGGACCACGGCTGGAACTCCGGCGACTCCAAGCACCAGGAACACCGGGCATCTGCCAGCCACGGTCCACCAACAGCAGACGTTGAGGAATCTGCACAGCAATCGGTCTCACACAATGCCAGCGACGGTTCACCAGAAGCGGGTGTTGAGGAATCTGCACACGCATCCGTCAGCGGCGCCGACCCACTAACAATACGCGCGGGAATTTCCATCCCGTTTACCGGAGTGGGATGACAGTGCGCCGCCCGGTGGCCTTATCGGCCGTGGCAGTCCTCCATGTGGTGACGGATAATCTCCGCGGACATGTGACCGACCGTTCCCACATAGTCGGCCTGCGACCACAACTGCTTCCGTCGGCAGACCCGCTTCAGATCGGCGAATTGTTCCGTGACTTCCCGCCATGAATGGCGGGGCTTCTCGGCCTCGCGACCAAGAGTTCCTGCTTCATCGCCTTGTCTAGCACAGAGGGCTCCACAGGCTGCCCCCGAACAAGGGTCCTTCGGGGTAGACATTGCCGGGTCCGATTGCGATTGGTTTTCCGCGTTCGGATCGGCATAATGGATTCAGTTTTACGTCGCGGCCTTCCCGCGACAACCGGCAACTGATGCGATTTTCAAAGACCCGAAGGATTGGAGCATGGACGTTGCCCAGAAGCAAGACGCTTGACCCCTCCCTGGAACGGAGGGGGTTGCGCTTCAACATGCTCAATGCTCCTCGTGTTGCGCAAGGGCCCCTGGAAGCAGTGCCGTTAACCAACATGTTCCCGGGCCACCATGCTCTTTTCTCCTTCCGCCACGATCAACGATCCTGATGTTCACCATGATCT
>JASHQG010000012.1 GCA_030037665.1 Acetobacteraceae bacterium | reverse complement strand
GCAGTCAGACCAAGCGACGGGCGTTAGCTGACGTCGGTGAGCAACGTGTTGGCGGGCAAGCGGATCTCGGCAGTTGTGCCTTTGCCGGGTTCGCTGCGCAGCGCGAGCGTACCGCCGTGGCCGCTGACAAGCGCGCGTGAGATGTACAAGCTCAGGCCAGCACCCTGGAAGCGCCGCGACAGCGTCGATTCAATCTGGGTAAATGGCTCGAACACGCGGTCGAGCTCGCTACCCGGGATGCCAATGCCCGTATCGCGTACATAGATCAGCAGACCGCCGTCCGGCTCGAGGCGCGCGCCGGTCGCGACGCTGCCGCCAATCTCGGTGAACTTCACCGCGTTCGACAGCAGATTGCGCAGCACCTGCGCAAGTCGCCGCTCATCGCCGCGCAGCATGGGCAGCGTCTCCGGCAGCTCCGCCGTCAACGCGATCTCCGCGGCCTGCGCCGCGGCATCCGCCTGCCGTACTGCAGTGCTCACCAGACGGACAATATCCACCCGCTCAGACATAAGATCGAAACGGCCGGACTCGATGCGCGCCACGTCCAGAATGATGTTGATGAGGTCGAGTAAATTTCGTCCCGATTGATTGATCTGGCGGGCGAACTCGGCAACGCGCGCCGGCGTCGGATTCTCCGACTCACGCAACAACGCATCGGAGAAGCCGATCACCGCGTTCAATGGTGTGCGCAATTCGTGGCTCATCGTCGCCAGAAAACGGGACTTTGCCTGGTTTGCCGCCTCGGCCGCTTCCTTGGCGCGGCGAAGTTCCTCCTCAGCGCGCCGTGCTTCCGTTACATCGGTGATCGTGGTGACCCATCCGCCGTCTGGCGTCGGGTCTGACCGCAGTTCGAGAACCCGGCCAGCGCGGGTCGTCATGGTGCGTTCATGGGGAACCGAGCGATCCTGATCCAGCAGCGCCTGCGCGACCGCGCGTGCACGCTCGCCATCGCCGGATCCAGCCCGTTGCAGCACGTCGTCGACCATCTCAGGCCCCGTGCGGCCGGGCGTCAGCAATCCGGGTGGAAGGTTCAGCAGGGCAGCGGCAACCCCGTTGCTGGCAATGAGCCGTTTGCCGGCGTCCCACATCAGGATGCCCTGTCGGACGGACCCCAGCATTACGGCGATTTCGTCGGCACGTTGCGACAATTCAGCCCTTGCCTTGATGAGCGGCGTGATGTCGGTGACGACGACGATGTGGCCGCCATCCGGTAGTGGCGCGGTGCGCACGACGATGGTCGTTCCGTTCGGCCGATGCCGTTGGCGCATCTGCGGGCGAGTGATATCAAATGCCAGCTGCTCTGCGACGATCCGGTCAGGACTACCGGGACCGTATTCGCCTGCCTCAGCATGGCGGCGAATCACGTCGACCATGTGGTCGCCGGTCGCCAGCGGCGCGCCCGCCATCACCTCACTGTACGCACGATTAAACATCGTGACGCGGCGGTCTGCTCCATACACGCACACGCCATGCGGGATCGTTTCCAGCACCACGCTGAGCGACCGGGCACGGCGCTGCGCCTCGTCCTCGGTGGTCGCGATCAGCGTGATGTCTGCCAGCGTGATGGTCCAACCGCCGCCCGGCAGTGGATCCGAGCCGATCCAGATGATCTGGCCGTTGCTGCGCTGGCGGCGGACGGCAGATGGGGCTGAGCGATCCAGCGCCCGCTGCGCCGCGATGAACGCCTCGGCGTCCCGGCCGGTAAAATCCTCGCGGCTGGCGATCAGATCCAAGATCACGTCCAGCGTCATACCGGCCTGCACGGCATTCGCCGGCAGACCGAGCATCCCTGCAAAGCGCAGGTTGGCGTGGAGCAGTGTTCTGTCGGGCTGGAAGACGGCGAAGCCGGCCCGCCACGTGGCAAGCGCGCTTGTGAGGCGCGCGACGCCGGTCTCGGCCTCGGTTCTGGCGGCGACAAGAGCGGTCGTGTCGACAGCGCAGGCGACGTGGCCACCATCGGGCAGTGGGGCCGTGATCACGTCATAGCTGCGGCCGTTATGGGTGCGCCGACGCAGCCGGCCCGGGCGCCGGAGATCGAGTGCCGCCAGTTCAGCGGCAAGCGTTTCGGGATCCCCCGGTCCGTACATGCCGCGATATGCCGAGGCTCGCAGCACCTGCGCCAGCGGCATGCCCGGCGCAAAACTGTTGGGTGGCAGATCCAGCGATGCGCAATACGCCGGATTGACCAGCACAATGCGCTGTTCCGGGTCGACGACGCTGACGCCGACGGGAAGCGCCTCGATGACCGCGCTCAGCGTGTCCGGATCGATCACGGCCGGCGGTGGGACTGGCTCGTTCATAACGTGTCTGGGCCGTAACTGGTCAGAGGTGCGCCACGCGAACCGTTGCCGGACGCACGCCGTGCAGCAGGGCACAAGCGGCGGTCAGAACCAGGACGGCGTTCAACTGGTGGATCACGCCAAGCACGGGCGGCACGACCAAGAGCAGCGTTGCGACGCCAAGCACGTATTGCACGGCAACCGTTACGCCGAGTGCCGCGAGAGACCAGCGCACCCGCGACGGCGGACGCATGCCGAACCCGACGCCGACCGTGGCGGTGACGGCAATCGCCGTCAGCGTTGCCAGGAGGCGGTGGTCGAATTGCACTGCGGCAAGGTTGTCGGTCAGGTTGCGGTGGAACGGTGTCAGCCGGGCGTAGTCTGGCGGTACTAGCCGTCCCTCCATCAACGGGAACGTGTTGTAATCGAATCCGGCATGCGTGCCGGCGACGAACCCGCCCGCCACGATGGTCAGCGCGACCAGGCCGAGACATCCCGCGGCGAGACAACGCAGGAGACGACCGTGGCGAACCGAGGCGGGCGCACGCTGCAGCACGGACAATCCGGTCCACACCATCGCGGCGTAAAGCATCAGGGCAAATAGCAGATGCAGTTCCAGGCGGTCCGGTGACACCGAAGTCGAATCCGGACGGAAGCCGGATGCGACCATGAACCAGCCGACTGCACCCTGCAGCGCACCCAGAACGAACAACATCAACAACCACGGTCGCAGCCGGCGCTCGATGCGGCCGGTGGCCCACAGCCAGATCAACGGACCGAGGAACGCGATGCCGATCAGCCGGCCCCAGACCCGATGGGTCCATTCCAGCCAGAAGATCCGCTTGAAGCCGTCCAGGCCGAAACCGTGATTGACCAGGGTGTATTGCGGAATCTGCTGGTAGAGATGGTAGAGCTTCTCCCAGTCCGCGTGATTCAGCGGCGGTAGAACGCCGGTCAACGGCTTCCATTCCATGATCGACAGACCCGAGCCGGTCAGCCGGGTCGCGCCGCCCAGGCCGATCATGACAAAGATCATGGCCGCGACAGAGAACAGCCATCCCGCCACCAATCGGCGGTTCCGCAAGCCGGTGGCCCGGTCGTCCGGCGGAACACCCGGAAAATCGCGCACATCGAATGGCATACGGACACTATAAGAGGAGCCGATCTCGGAAGATACTGCAGACGGCAGTAGAGTCTGGTTCCCTGGGCTTTACTTGACGGGCGCTCACGACACGGAATGCGGAACAGGGAGCACGAAGCACGGAGCGCCGAGGCCATGCCTCGGGACAAGCGGGCATGACCGGGGTCGCGGTAAAGTGACGCGATCGTGGGGCACCATCGCTCCTGCGGCACGATCTGGTTCGTATCGGTGAGGAAGCGCGGGCGGCGCGTTTGTCTGTGACCCTTGCGCAAGCCGACAGCTGCCAGGCTCGGTGGCCGCGTCTCGGCCAATCCCAGGCAATCACGTCAGGCGCTTCCGCGCCGGATCGATCCGTGGTCCTCGCCAGAGGAACCGTTCAGGTTCCCCGGCTGCAACTGGCGTTTATCATTGTGCCGCGAAGCTGCACCGGCGCCGCCAGTCGTTCCCAGTGGTCGCGACGGTGGAGCGCTGGCAGCCCCGGGCGGGCGTCCGGCGAGGCTCCGGCCTGGGCCCGGCAGGCGGACGGCATGTTCGGTGTCCCTGTGGATGCGGCCCGTCGAGGTCGCGATCTCGCACGGGCAGACCCTCCGGCGCCGGGCGTGGGCTAACCGTGCGGCGCCGCCTCGCTGCGGACCGAGAACGCGCGCACCACCACCGTCACAATCAGTATCGTGGCAATGTTGAGGATTAAGGCGACAATGCCGACGTTAAGGTCCTGCACGACGTCCGGGGCGTTCGGTAGCAGTACGGCCAGCGACGTGTTGCTCAGCGTCGTCGCTGCGACGGCAGCGACACCCACGCAGATGCCGGCGATTGCGGCCTCGCGCGGCACGGGATTATCGCGCTTCAGACTCATGATGAGGCTGGGAAAGAGCTGCGTGACGAAGCTGTAGCCCATCAGGAGCAATGCGACGATCGTGTGACCGCCTTGCAGCGTAAACCAGACCGAGACCAGCGCCACCACCGGCACCAGCCATTTGGCAACGATCGCCACATGATCCTGGCTCACCGATGGTCGGAATGCGCGATAGACATTGTTTGCGGTCAGTGTCGCCGCCGTCATCATGATCATCGAACCAGGCACCAGTGCAGTCAGGACGCCGGCGCCGCCGATCATGCCCAGCACCCAAGGTGAGAAGGTCTTGCGCGACAGATAAAACAGCGAGAGGTCGATGTTGCTGCCGGTCAGTCCCGGAACCTGCAGGATCGCGGCGAATCCGACAAAGAACACGAACAGCAATATGATCTGATAGAGCGGCAGCACGATGGCATTCTGGCGGAACACGCGCTCATGCCTCGCTGTGTAGACCGCTCCGAACGAGTGCGGCCACATGAAGAAGCCGAGCGCCGTGAGCAACACGGTGGAGTCAAACCAGGCAAGGCTCTGGCCGTGCGGCGGCAGCGCAAGGAAGCCAGGCTTGGCAGCCTGGATCGCGGCGAACATTTCGCCGTAGCCACCATAGTAGTGCAGAGGCAGGTAGATCCCCAGGAACAACGCCGCTGCGAGAATGGCAATGTCCTTCAGCACAGCGGTCCAGGCCGAACCGTGCACGCCGGAGACCATGACGTACGACGTCGCCACCGCGGCGCCGATCCATATGGCCAGCGTGCGGGACACAGCTCCGTAGGACGCGACCTCGACAATGATGCCAAGGCCCTTGAATTGCAGCACCAGATACGGGACCAGCGCGACGATCCCGACCAGTGCCACGAGTACGCCGAGCGCCGGGCTCTCGTACTTGGAAATGAAGAAATCCGGCTGCGAGATCAGCTTGCGCTCATTCGCATATCGCCAGATTGGCGGCAGCATCCAATAAGAGATGACATAGGCGAGTGCGCCGTAGGACAGAATATAATAGGTTGGGCCGCCCTTGCCGTAGGCGAAGCCGCTGCCACCGAGGAAGGTGAACGTCGTGTAGATCTCGCCCGCGAGCAGCAGGAAGACCAGGACGAAGCCGAATCCTCGACCGCCAACGGTCCATTGTTCCAGACCCATCTGGCGCCCGCGGCGCGCGCTGAGGCCCAGACCGAGTGCGACGAGTGCAGTCGCCGCGATAACGATCAGCGCGCCACTCATGGCCGCTTCCGATCATCGGCCGCAGGCGATCGGTTGGCCGGATCGAGGTAGTAGATCAACGCCATGATGGCGCTCGTCAGCAACAACCAGAGCAGCAGCCAGGCAAGCAGAACAGGCAGACCGAAAACCAGCGGCGTGACCCGGTTGAAGAACCAGGCGCCCACCAGTACGCCGACGAAGGGCAGAAGCGCGAGGATTCGAATGGTGACCAATGTCCAGTACCCTGATGCTCGGCCCGGTATCGGCCGGTTAATAGAGAGCGGCAAGTCGGCTGGTGCGGCATTTACTGCATTGCGCCTATGCACGCTGGCCGTCGGAGGGTGAAATTGATGCGGCGTGACGACATCCACCGGAGGCTCTTTCTCACCGCTGCCGCTTCTGTGGCTGCGGTGGGCAGGGCAAGCGCCCGGCCGGCACCGGAAGAGGTTAATCTCTGGTCCGCCCGCCCGCCTGGCGGTCCAGGACCCCGGGGAGGCGAACAGGTTACCTCGACGGGCTCGATAAGCCGTATCGCGCAACCCAGAATGGCCGTGTATCGACCCGCTCAGCCGAACGGGACGGCGCTGCTCGTCGTCGCTGGGGGCGGCTATGCCCATATCCAGGTGGGACACGAAAGCAGGCCGGTGTGCCGGTGGCTGCAGTCGCTCGGTGTGACCGCGTTCGAACTGATTTACCGACTGCCACAGGATGGCTGGGCGGCCGTGGCACCGTTTCAGGATGCCCAACGTGCGATGCGGATCGTCCGCGCGCACGCCGCCGACTCTCGCCTCGATCTGCGGCGCATCGGCGCGCTTGGCTTTTCGGCCGGCGCGCACCTCGTTGGCATGACGGCGGTACGGCCAACGGCGCGCCTCTATTCCCCGATCGATGCAGCCGATCTGTTGCCGGCACGGCCGGATTTCCTCGGCCTCATCTATCCGGTGCTGACCATGATGCCTCCATTCGACCATACACGGTCGCGGCGCGAGATTCTTGGCGAGCACCCAAGCGCTGCGGCCAGTGCGGCGTGGTCCGTCGAACGGCAGGTGGACCAGCACACCCCGCCGACGTTTCTCGCCCAGGCTGTCGACGATCCGATCTCGCCCGTCGACAACAGCCTGATGATGTTCCAGGCGCTGCGGGCCGCACACGTGCCGGCCGAGATGCACATCTTCCAGTCAGGACGTCACGGCTGGGGCATGGGAAAGCCAGGCAGCGAAGTCACGGCCTGGCCAGCGCTCTTTGCGAAATGGGCGGCGTTGAATGGGTTTCTGTCAGAAGGGGTGCGCAACGGTTAACCAGGCCCTCGTTCATCCCGCAGTAAGACCCCGCAACACATGCAGGAAACGCTCGGCGGCGTCTTCGGCGTTCCACGGCTCCCAGGGTCGGGTGCGAAACCGGGCCGCCAGCAGATCGATATCGACGGGCCGTTCCAGGATGCCGAGCGTGCGTCGCACCTCCTCGCGCGCCCAACCGACCACGTGCACCGCTTCCGACGCGGCGGCGATGCGATCGGCCTGTTTGTGTGAGCGATATTCCCCCGCGCGCCACGGCTCCAGCCCGTACCGACGCGCGATTGCCGCCGCCAGCCGCGCTGCTAGTGCGGCATAGCCCGGACCGAGAAATGGCTTGAGCGGCGAGATCGGATCGAAGCCCAACAGCCCTTCGTCGGCGTCGTGCAGCAGTTCGCGGCGCGCTGCGGCATCGGACAGGCCGGTGGGACTGCGCTCGCGGCGCAGCGCCAGCACGAGCAGACTATGTTGCGCGACCGAAAGTGGATGCGGCCAGGCGGAGTGGCCGCCCCACCGGTAGGTGCGGGCCAGGCCAAGCGCCAGGTCCTCGTCGGCCCAGTCGAACGGCGTTGGATCAAGCAGATCGAGTCGCCGGCCGGAAGGCAGGCGGACCCAGGCGCGGGTGTGCGGGCGGGGAAGCGCGCTCATGCAGACCGAGAAAGTTGCGGCCTGTGGCATGCGCTGTCCATGTCGTGCTGCAATGGAGCGGGGAGAGACGGAGTTTCGCCATGCCTGTTGACGGTGTCCGACTGCTGCATGACCTGCACGCGCTGCGGGAGTTCGGCCGCTACAAAACCGGCGTGCATCGGCCGACTTACTCGCCGCAGGACGTGCACTCACGTCACTGGCTCGCGACGCGGATGGCTGAGGCCGGGCTGGAAGCGTCGATCGACGGCATCGGCAACGTCATCGGCCGCGGCCGCGGCGACGGGCCGGTGTTGCTGCTCGGAAGCCACAGCGAGACGCAGTCTCACGCCGGCTGGCTGGATGGGGCGCTGGGCGTGATCTACGGCCTGGAAGTCGCGCGCACGCTGGGCCGCGGGGTCGATGTCGTGGCCTGGGCCGATGAGGAAGGACATTTCGGGTCTTTCCTCGGCAGCCGTTCGTTTTGCGGATTGGTGGACGATGCGGAACTTGACGCAGCGCGCAGCCGTGAAAACGACACGAGGCTGCGCGACGCGCTGCAGGCCGCCGGTTTTGCCGGGCAGCCGCGCGCGACCATCGATCCCGCGCGGTACCGAGGCTACCTCGAAGCGCATATCGAGCAAGGTCAGGAGTTGGAGATATCGGGGCGTCGCATCGGCGTGGTCACGGCGATCGTCGGCAGCCGCCAGTTCCGTATCGTGTTCGAGGGCGTGCAAAACCATGCGGGAACCACACGCATGAAGAACCGTCGCGACGCCGGCGTCGCGTTGGTACGGCTGGCCTCGGCCATCGACCGCCGATTTCCCGAAGTCGCGGGGCCACTGACCGTGTGGACGACGGGGCGGATCACGCTCGCGCCGGGTGCGCCCAGTATCGTTCCCGGCCACGCCGAGATGTTGTTCCAGTTCCGCGACACCGATCCGGTTTTGCTGGATGTGCTGGAGCAGGAATTGGAAGCCCTGGTGGCGGAGGCTGCGAAAGGTCCGTGCCGTGTCTCGCTTGTTCGCGGGTCGCGAACGGCGCCTCGGCCGATGGACGAGGGGTTCCAGTCGGCGCTGGAAGGCGCGGCGCAGCGCCACGTGCCGGGCCTGCACATGCGCATGCCCAGCGGCGCCGGCCACGACGCGCAGATCCTCGCATCGCGCATCCCCGCCGGCATGCTGTTCGTGCCGAGCATCGGCGGGATCAGCCACCACTGGGCAGAGGACACCGCGGAAGCCGACATCGTGCTGGGATGCGAGGTGTTTTGCGATGCCGCGGCGCAGATCCTGTCGCGCGCTTGCTGAGCAGCATCACGCGGCTGTCGGAAGCGGCCCGACGTAACGCGACTGCGGCCGGATCAACCGGTCGACTGCCAATTGTTCATAAGCGTGCGCAATCCAGCCGGCGACGCGCGCCACAGCGAACACGCCGGTAAATGCGTCGCGCGGCACCTCCAGCGCCTCCAGCAACAGGGCTGTGTAGAATTCGAGATTGGTCTGCAATGACCGTGCGGGCTTGCGCCGTACCAGCACCGCAAGTGCGGCGCGTTCGATGTGTTCTGCGAAGTGCAGACGCCCGGTGTTGCGGCCAAGCGATTCCACTGCGCGCTTCACCACGTCGGAGCGGGGGTCAGTCACGCGATAAACGCGGTGACCGAAGCCCATCAGCCGTTCGCCGCGCAGCACAGCGGCGTCGAGCCAGGCCTCGGCATTGGCTGGCGTGCCGATCGCATCGAGCATGTCGATCACTGGCCCGGGCGCGCCGCCATGCAGCGGTCCTTTCAGTGCGCACAGCGCCGCGGTAACCGCAGAGGCAAGGCCAGCCTGGGTCGATGCGACCACCCTCGTCGTGAAGGTTGAGGCATTCAGGCCATGTTCTGTCGCCGTCAGAAGATAGGTTTCCAGCGCGGCAGTTTCTGTTGATGCCGCCGTGCGTCCACGCAGCATGCGGAGGAAATCGGCAGCGTGACCGAGCGTGGGATCGGGCGGGATGGGTGCTTCGCCGCAGCGGTATCGCAGCACGGCCGCCAGGCCGACCGCCACGGTCGCGGTCAACCGCAACGGCAGGTCGTCGGCACAATCCGGCGCGGCCGCTACCAGCAGTCGCACCGCCTCGACGGGGGCGAGCCTGGAGGCCTCGGGCAGGAAGGGCGTGATGGTCCCGAAAGCCGCCGCGCGGGCGGCGCCCAGATCGCGCTTCAGCACCGCTTCACCGACGTCGCGCGGTACCAAACCGCGCCACAACTCGCCGATCAGCCATTCCAGGCTCCGTACTCCGGCAATGTCTTGCAGGCGGTGGCCTCGGAGGATCAGGCGACCTGCGTCTCCGTCGACCTCGGAGAGGACCGTTTCGGCGGCGACCACGGCTTCGAGTCCACTGTCGAATGTCATGGGTTGGCGTCTCCGTGCTGGACCGACAGGGTTGACGGCAGCGCGGAACATTGATGTCGTCAATCTTGATCAACTTAATCAATATATCCTGCTTGGACGGCCAATCATGGACAGCACCGCCAGCACGTCCGCCGCAACCGGCCCCGACACGGGCAATACCGATGCAGCCGAGTGGCTGGACATCGGCGATGCCCTCGCCCGCCTCGGCGTCGCCCGCCAGACACTCTATGCCTATGTCAGCCGCGGCCTGATCCGCAGCCGCCCGGCAGACGACGATCCGCGCCGCAGCCTCTATGACCGCCACGCCGTCGAGATGGTTGTCGCCCGCAGCCGGCGCGGACGCAGCCGCACCGCGATCGCTGCGTCGACCATCGACTGGGGTGAACCGGTCCTCGTCTCGCGCATTACACGGATCAACGCCGGCCATTTCGCCTATCGTGGCCATGATGCCGTGGCGTTGAGTCAGTCGGCGACGCTCGAAGACGTGGCGGCGCTGTTGTGGGAGGCACCATCGCTCCCGCACATCGCACCACCGCGCCGTCCACCGCCGAAAGGCGCCACGCCCATGGCGCGCTGCCTGGCCGCGACAGCGCAGCTCGCGGCACCGGCAACGTTCCACCGAGGCCGCCGTGCGTTGCTGAACGACGCCGCGCATCTGCTCGCCGGGATGGCGGCCGCGGTCGCCGGCACGCACAACGGCAGGCCAGCACACATAACGCTCGCCGAGGCATGGCACGCTGACACAGGAGCGGCAGATACCTTGCGCCGGGCGTTGGTGCTTTGCGCCGACCACGAGCTCAACGCGTCAACCTTCGCCGTTCGCGTCGCGGCATCGACCGGCGCGTCTCTGCCGGCCTGTCTGCTGGCGGGCCTGGCAACCTTGAGCGGCCCGCTGCACGGGGGCGTCACCGACCGTTTGCGCGCTATGCTGACGGAGCCTGGCCTGCGGCGCGACCCCGCCAAGGCGGTCGCCGCGCGGCTGGCACGCGGCGAGGAAATCCCTGGTTTCGGCCAGCGGCTTTATCCGAACGGCGATCCGCGTGCGGCGGCGTTGTTTGCCGCGGTCCCAGCCGGCCGGACATGGCACCACCTACTCGCTTCGGTCGAAGAGCAGACTGGTCGGAGGCCGAATATCGACGCAGCGCTCGTGATGCTGGAGGATGTGTTGCATCTGCCGGTTGGCGCGGCGTTCGCGCTGTTCGCTGTTGGCCGTACGGCCGGCTGGATCGCACACGCCATGGAGCAGCGCGAGGATGGCCGCTTGATCCGGCCCCGAGCAGTTTACGCCGGTCGGGAACCGCAAACCTCGACAGTATGAGGTCGGCCCCACGCCGCGGACCGCCGGCCTGTTTGCAGAGCTGGCGTTGGTCCCGTAAAGCAGGTGTCATCGGAAAATGGGATGCGGCCGATGCAGAGCCTCGCGGGCAAGGTGATCATCGTGACCGGAGGCGGCCGCGGCATTGGCGCCGCCGCCGCTTCCGCCTTGGCCGAGGCCGGCGCGACCTTGGTGCTGGTCGCACGAACCGCCGCTCAGACTGAGG
The DNA here is from genome assembly GCA_030037665.1 of Acetobacteraceae bacterium. GTDB lineage: Bacteria > Pseudomonadota > Alphaproteobacteria > Acetobacterales > Acetobacteraceae > JASHVB01. The sequence goes on along the minus strand of JASHQG010000012.1, from coordinate 10,752 downwards.
CCGTCGCTGAGGCTGTCACATCCCGAGGTGGCACCGCCCTGTCCAGCCCATGCGACGTTTCCGATTGGAACGCCGTGCAGCAATTGACCGAAACAACGCTGCGCCGATTCGGCAAGATCGACGCGCTGGTCAACAACGCCGGGGTCATCGATCCGATCTCCCGCATCGCCGACAGCGATCCGACAGCATGGTCGCGCAGCATCGAGATCAACCTGATCGGCGCGTACAACGCGATACGTGGCGTGCTGCCGCCGATGCTGGCCGCCGGTGGCGGAACAATCGTAAACGTTTCTTCCGGTGCCGCGCATAACCCGCTGGAAGGCTGGAGCGCCTATTGTGCCGGCAAGGCCGCGTTGGCCATGCTAACCCGCTCCATCGCGGATGAATACGGAACGCAAGGCATTCGGGTTTTCGGGTTCCAACCAGGCACCACCGATACGGAAATGCAGGTCATCATCCGCGCCTCCGGTGTCAATCCGATCAGCCGGATCCCGCGCGCTAACCTCACCCCCGTCGCACACCCCGCCGCCGCGGTCGTTTATCTCTGCACTGCGGCCGCCGACGATCTCGCCGGCCAGGAGTTCGGCCTGCGCGACGAAGGATTCCGCAGCCGGCTCAATCTCGCATGACCATTTCCGACCAACCGGAGCTAACCACGTGACCGACACCATCCTCGACCGCGTCCGCGCGTACCACGCGGAACTGACCGACATCCGCCGCGACATTCACGCCAATCCGGAACTTGGCCTGGAGGAGCATCGAACCGCTGATCTCGTCGCCCGTACGTTGGAGAAATGGGGCATCGAGGTGCACCGCGGCATCGGCAAGACCGGCATCGTCGGTGTCCTGCGCAACGGTGATGGCCCTTCTATCGGCCTGCGTGCCGACATGGACGCGCTTCCGATCGAGGAGCAGACGAATTTGCCGTACAGCAGCCGCAATGCCGGGACGATGCATGCGTGCGGCCACGACGGCCACACCACGATGCTGCTTGGTGCGGCGAAGTACCTGGCGGATACGCGCGATTTCCGCGGTACCGTGAATTTCATCTTCCAGCCGGGAGAGGAGGGCATCGGCGGCGCGCTCGCCATGCTGAATGACGGCTTGTTCGACCGATTCCCGTGCGATGCGATTTTCGGCATGCACAATCGGCCTGGTATGAAACTGGGCAAGTACGCGATCAGCCCTGGCGTCGGGATGGCCGGGGGCGCGTTTTTCGACATTTCGATCACCGGCAAGGGCGCTCACGGCGCGCGGCCTGAGGAAAGCGTCGACCCGGTGCTGGTCGCCTGTCATCTCGGTTCCGCTCTGCAAGCAATCGTCGCGCGCAACGTGCCGCCGCAGGACGTGGCGGTGGTTAGCGTCACGCGCATTCAGGCAGGCGAAGCCTATAATGTGATTCCGCAGACCGCGACGATGGCCGGCACCGTGCGCACGATGAAGCGTGAAACCATGCAACTGGTGGAGGCCAACATGAAGCGGCTGGCCTCCAGCATCGCTGCCGGTTTCGGTGCCGAAGCGAGTGTTGATTTCCGTGTCATCTTTGCACCGCTGGTGAACGATCGCGACCATGCACGCAGCTTCGCCGATGCAGCTGCCGAGTTGGTTGGCGAGGACAACGTGGAACGCAATAAGCCGCCAGCGAACGCCTCCGAGGATTTCAGCTTCATGTTGGAGAGAGTGCCAGGGGCTTACATAAACCTCGGAAACGGCGAGGACAGCGCGGCGGTGCACAACCCGGCCTATAATTTCAACGACGCGGCAATTCCGTACGGCGTTGCTCTGTTCGGCCGTATCGTCGAACGCAAGCTGGCGAAGTGACCGGCGGTTCCCCGTCATGGCCGAGCTCGATCCGGCGATCTGCTTGCGCACGCTGGCGTTCAGAAGGCCAGCGTTGCAACGGCCGCAGCGGCTGACCGCATGCTCACCCGTCGCGGCGCCGGCAATCTGACCATCTACTTCGAAGGCCGCGCGCTGATGGCGCGCGATGGCGACAGCGTCGCCGCGGCATTGCTCGCCAACAACATCGTCGCCACCCGTACGACAGCACTGTCGGCAGCAGCGCGCGGCCCTTACTGCATGATGGGCGCATGCTTCGAGTGTCTCGCAAAAGTTGATGGCCGAACCGGTGTGCAAACCTGCATGACCCCGGTGCGTGAAGGCATGCGCATCGAACGTGAGGCCGGTGCTCACGAACTGTCAGTGACCACATGGACCTCGACCTGATCATCGTGGGTGCCGGTCCCGCCGGCGTCTCCGCTGCAATCGAGGCTCGCGCGCACGGCCTCTCTGTGCTGGTGCTCGATGACAATCCGGCGCCGGGCGGGCGGATCTGGCAGGCGCTGGAAACCCGCGGTGCGCAAGACCAGGACGACGCTGACGCTCTGCGAATATTGCAGGCATTCCGGGGCTGCGGCGTCCACGCGCATTGGTGCGCCACGGTATGGGCGATCGAGCCCGATGGGACCGTCTTCTGGAGCACCGACCACGCGGCCCATTCCGCGCGCGCGCAGCGTATACTCCTTGCCACCGGCACGACGGAACGTCCCATGCCCATTCCGGGCTGGACGCTGCCAGGCGTGATGACCGTGGGTGGCGCGCAGATCGCGCTGAAGACCGCCGGACTCCTGCCCGGTGGGACAACATGGATCGCCGGCCAGGGCCCGCTTCTGTTGCTGTACACGGTTCAAGCCTTGCGCGCCGGCGGACGCATTGCCGGCGTGCTGGACCTGTCCGACGGTACCGCACCGCTGCGCGCGCTGCGTCATCTGCCAGCGGCATTCGCTGCGGCCGGTGAACTGCGCAAGGGCCTCGCCTGGCGGCGTGAGATTGCCCGGGCCGGGGTGCGCTGGATCAGTGCGACGGACCTGCGCGCGATCGGCGACGACAGACTGGCCCACATCGAATTTCGTGCCGGTGGACGCCGGCATCGCGAAGCTGCCGACCTACTGCTGCTGCACGACGGAGTCATCCCGTCAGTGCAACTGACGGGTGCGCTGGGCTGCGCTCACCTTTGGGACACGGCACAACATTGCTGGAAGCCCGTCGTCGATGCATGGGGTGCCACGAGCGTGCCGCACATTCTCGTTTCCGGCGATGGCGCGGGCGTTTGGGGGGCTGCCGCGGCGGCGGTGCGCGGCCGCATCACCGCCATCGCGGTGGTGCATGCGCTCGGCCACATCGATACCGCAATGCGCGACACCGCCGCTGCTCCACTACGCGCGTTGCTCGCACGGCATCGGGCCGTGCGACCGTTTCTTGACGTCCTCTATAGACCACGCACGCCGTACCTCGATGACGCGACGATCGTCTGCCGATGCGAGGAAGTCACCGTCGGCGCGATTCGAGAGGCCGCACGTCTTGGCTGCCTGGGCTGCAATCAGTTGAAGGCATTTACCCGCTGCGGCATGGGTTCGTGCCAGGGCCGGATGTGCGCGGCGACCGTCGCTGAAGTGCTTGCCGCGGCGCGCAGCGTCCCGGTGCGGGAGATCGAACCGTACCGCGCACGCTTTCCCACCAAGCCTGTTACGGTCGGCGAGGTGGCCGAGGCTCTGGCCTCCGGCCCCATGGCAGCGCTCTGATGGAAATCGGCATCGACATCGGAGGTACGTTCACCGACATCGTGTGCCGCGGTGGTGACGGCAGCGTGCGCATCGCGAAAATGCCGACCACGCGGGTAGATCCAAGTCGCGCCGTGCTGTCCGCCCTCGACATGGCGCGCGACGAATGGGGCGTCCCGCCATCGGCGATCAGCCGTTTCGTGCATGGTACCACCGTGGCCACCAACGCGGTGCTGGAACGCAAAGGGGCGCGCATCGGACTGATCACCACCGAGGGTTTTCGCGACGTGCTGGAGATCGGCCGGCAGATGCGCCACCAGATGTATGACCTGGTGCTGCGGCCCGAAACGCCGGTGTTCCTTGCACCGCGCCGCTATCGACGCGAAGTCCGGGAACGCATTGACGCGCAGGGCCACGTCCTGATCCCGCTCGATCAGGACAGCGTGCAGCTTGCCGTCGACGATCTCGTCGCTGCCGACGTGCAGGCCATTGCCGTGTGCTTGCTGTTTTCATTTCTCAACCCGACGCACGAGCGCCGCATCCGCGATGTCATCAGCGCGCGTTATCCCGCGCTGCCGGTATCGCTGTCGTCCGACGTCGATCCCGCTTTCCGCGAATACGAACGAACCTGCGTTACCGCGTTCGACGCTTATATCAAGCCCGTGGTCGGCGACTATCTCGCGAACATGGAGCACTGCCTGGCGGCGGCGGGCGCGACCGTGCCGCTGCAGGTGATGCAATCGCGTGGCGGCCTGATGTCGTCCGCCATCGCGCGGCAACGACCGGTCCGCTTGTTCCTGTCTGGACCTGCGGCGGGCGTGGTCGGCGGCATCGACGCCGGGCGTGCGGCCGGCTTCGGCGATCTGATCACCGTCGATATCGGTGGTACCTCGTGCGACATTGCGCTGGTGAGGGATGGCACGCCGTTGATCCGCAGCGAAGGCGTGATCGACGGCTACACGGTGCGCGTGCCGATGGTCGACGTCACGGCGATCGGCGCGGGCGGCGGCAGCATCGCCTGGCTCGACAGCGCCGGCAGTCTGCGCGTCGGGCCCCGCTCCGCCGGATCAGAGCCCGGTCCGGCGTGCTATGGCCGCGGTGGCGATCAGCCGACCGTGACTGACGCCTCGCTCGTGTTGGGCTACATCGATCCCGCGCAGTTCGCCGGCGGCACGCTGACATTGCAGCCGGCACTTGCGCGCGTGGCGCTTGAAAGTGCCATAGCGCGACCGCTTGGCATGACGGTGGAAGAGGCTGCGCTTGGCATCCATCGCGTGCTGAACGCGCAGATGGCGGAGGCAATCCGCCTTGTTTCCGTCGGCCGCGGCATCGATCCGCGCGGCTACACGCTGTTGCCGCTCGGCGGCGGAGGGCCGATGCACGCCTGCGCTCTGGCCGAAGAGCTTGGTATCCACACTGTCGTCGTGCCGGTGCATCCCGGCGTGCTGTCCGCGGCCGGATTGTTGGGGGCGGCAGTGGAACATGAGTCGGCAACCGCATTTCCGCGCGCACTGTCGGACCTCCGTTCCGACGAGCTGACCCCGGCGCTGCGCGCGCTCGACGACCGCTGTGCGGCTTTGATGCGTCAGGAGAATGTGCACGACGCGGACATCCGGCACTTCGCCGACGTCTGCTACATCGGCCAATCGTATCACCTGGAGGTGTCACTGGCCTCGTGCGATCCAGAACGCATTTACCAGTTGTTCCTTGCTGCGCATGAACGCGTTTACGGCCACAGCACGCGTGTGCCGGCACAGATCGTGAACCTGCGTGCGGTTCACCGCTCCCACCCCGGCACCGTTGCAATGGCAGCGATGCAACGGATTACCCCACGTGCGCCGACCCGCCGCGCGATTCGCGTCCGCGAGCATGAAGGGTTGGTGTCCGCCGAGATATGGCATCGCGATGCGCTGACCCAACATCATAGGGTGCTCGGCCCTGCGGTCATCGAACAAGCCGATACGACCACGCTCGTGGATCCGGCCTGGAGCGCGCGCGTGATACAGTCCGGGATACTCCTGCTGGAGAAAGAGGAGTGACAACATCAGCGATCCCGCGCGCCGCCGCCGACGGCGTGCTTCTCCGCGCTGTGCGGCGGCTTGCCAGCGATGCGCTCATTCTGGCCGATCTGCAGGCCACGCCGATCTTCGCCTTTTCCGTATGCCGCCCGAAGGACAAACGATGATTGCAGAAGGCGCTCCGATCCGCGCCGGGTCGGATGGGGCGTCCGCGCGTCCCGCCATCACCATAACCCGTTCTCTGCGGGAGTGATGACAAGCATGCACGTCCTCGACCCGGTCACCGTCGAAGTGACCCGCCACAAACTGGAAGGGATCGCCAACGAGATGCAGTCCGCGCTGCTCCGCAGCTCCTTCTCTCCCATCGTGAAAGAGGGACTCGATGCATCGGCCGGATTGTTCACCGCTGACGGCCAAACCCTCGCGCAGGCCTGCGCCATCCCGATCCATCTTGCGACGCTGATCCCGGTGATGCGGACGATTATCGACACTTTCCCGCTCGATCGTATGCACCCCGATGATACGTTCCTGCTCAACGACCCTTACACCGGTGGCACGCACCTTCCCGACATCGCCGTGATACAGCCAATCGTTCACAATGGCCGGCCGATCGCGTTCAGCGCGGCGATGACGCACCATCAGGACATAGGCGGCATGTCCGCCGGGTCCGTGCCGACACACGCAACGGAGATCTACCAGGAAGGTCTGCGCCTGCCGCCGCTGAAACTGCGTGACGCCGGCGTGATGAACGAGACGCTCATCGCCATCATCCGCCAGAACGTGCGGATTCCCGACGTGGTGATGGGCGACATCAATGCGCAGCTCGCCGCCTGCCGGATCGGCGCGCGGCGCGTCGCCGAACTCGCCGACCGCAGCGGCGACAATGCGTTGACCTCGATCTTCGAGGAACTGCTGTCGCGCTCGGAAACCATGACCCGCCAGGCGCTGGCGCGCATTCCGACCGGCACGTACCGCTACGTCGACTACCTTGACAATGACGGAATCGAACTGGACAAGCCGATCCGCATTGAGGTTGCCGTTACGGTGCGCGATGCACGGATCGGCATCGATTTCACCGGCACGTCGCCGCAGGTGCGCGGGCCGCTGAACTGTGTGCCATCGGGGTCGCTCGCTGCGGCCTGCTTCGCGATCCGCGCGTTGACCGACCCGGTGATCCCGACCAACGCCGGTTGTTTCCGGCCGATCTCGCTGCATCTGCCGAAGGGCAGCCTGGTGAATCCGGAAGAGCCGGCACCGGTGAACGCGCGCACCTCCACGATCAAGCGAATCGCTGGCGCGATCATATCCGCTCTGGCGGAAGTGCTGCCCGACAAAGTCCCGGCGCCTTCCGCTGGTGAGATGCTGATGGTCGCTTTCGGCGGCCGAAATCCCACGGGTGGGAACTTTGTCACCGGCGACCTGATCGCCGGCGGGAGCGGCGCATCGGCAATGCACGACGGCGTGGACGTGATCGAGACCGATGCCACCAATTGCATGAACCTTCCCGCGGAAGCGGTGGAAATGGAAACGCCGATCCGTCTGCACCGCGTCGCGCTGCGCGATGGTTCTGGCGGCGCCGGACGGCATCGCGGCGGGCTTGGCACAATCCGTGAATACGAAATGCTGAGCGACAACATAACCTTCACCCATCGAGGTGAGCGGCATTTCTCCGCTGCGCGTGGGATCTTCGGCGGCGGCGACGGCGCCCGGGCGCACTCACAGATACGCCGTGCCGACGGGACGGTGGAGGATATCCCCTCCAAGCTCGTCAGCCGACTGATGCGCGGCGACCGGGTGGTGGTGGAGACAGCTGGTGGCGCCGGCTACGGCAATCCAGCCGAGCGCGATCGGCTGGCGGTCGCGGCGGATGCCGCTGACGGCAAGCAGACATAAGGCTTGCGCGAACCCTAAGTCTTCCTATCCTCTGAGGCTGATGCGTTCACGCTACACCACGCTGTTCGGCTTGCCGCTCGTCCTGCTGTCACTCGCAGTGCAAATTGCCGTGGGCGCGATCGTCCTGCAGCCGCAGATCATAGAGCTGGCGCAGCTCAGCCAGACCGTGCCGATCTGCCATGCTGGCACACCGCAGGGCGGTTCTTCGCCGTCCACACCCCATCGAGCGCGGGATTGTATCCTTTGTCCGCTCTGTGCGGTGGCTGCCGCATCAGGCCACACACTCGCCGTCGGCGAGCCTCCGCTGCCGGCGCCGTCGCTCGTCGTAGCAGCCACGCGGGGGGGCACGCCAGCGCGGGTGACGGCACCACCCGTGACGCCACCCTTTCGCGCGCAACCGCGCGGTCCTCCCATTCGGGCCTAAGTCCTCGGTCAGCGACGCGACGTCGCGCGCCGCACGACTCACGTCCGGGAGTTTCATATGTCTCGCTTCGTCATGCTGACTGCCGTCGCTACAGACGCGCTGCAGGACAGCATCAATGATCGCCGCGTGATGAAAATGCGTTCGGTCGCCCGGCTGCACGCGGCGTCCGGCAGTTGGGTGACGCGGAAAGCCATGGGCCGCCAGATCGTGCTGATCGACGTGGAACACCCGCTGATGGCAGGCACAGCGTTCGTGGTACCGGCGAGGATCGCGCATGCCCGCCGGATCACGACGACAGTAAGCGTGCAAAATCCCGGCGCCGCCATGCCAGCCATGGATCACGGCAGCATAGACGATATGCGGCTGAGCGGCGTGCGCTCGAGGGGAAGGGGAGGCGTGTAATGACCACGTCGACGAACATGCAAACCGCACGTCCGCCGGGCCAGCGTCCGCCGCGGACATTCGCCTTCGCGGTCATTGGCCTGCTGATTGCGGTGCTGCTATTGGGTGGCGGCGGATTTCTTTGGCTCACGGGTGTCACCGGCGGCCCCAACATCGGTGGGCCGTTTACGCTGGTGAACGATAACGGCAAGACAGTCAGCAGTCGGGATTTCCGCGGAAAGTACATGTTGGTGTATTTCGGCTACACGTACTGTCCAGATGTGTGTCCGACGACGTTGAACTCGATTGCAGAGGCGATGGGCAAACTGGGAGCGAAAGCGAATCAGGTGCAACCGATATTCATCACCGTGGATCCCCAACGCGATTCGCCCGCGGTCATGAAACGGTATGTGTCGGCATTCTCACCATCGCTAATCGGCCTGACCGGCGCTCCGGCGCAAATCGCCGCGGTGGCAAAGGAGTACCGGGTGTACTATGCCAAGCACGTTACCGGCCCCGGGCCGAATGATTATTCGATGGACCACAGCTCAATCATTTATCTGATGGGGCCGGACGGGAGGTTCATCGCTCCCATCGCGGCGAGTGATTCGGGCGCACAAATGGCAAAGGACATCGCGAAGCAGCTGTCGTAACAACTCACCTCTCCCGCCCCGCGAAGGAGGAATAATTAACACACGTCAAAATCCCTGCCACCACAACGACAATCACCGACGCCAGCGCATAAAGCTCCGGCGTCGGGCCGATGCGCATCGACGAGAACACCACCATCGGGAGTGTCGACGCGCCGGGTCCGGAAGTGAAGCTCGCCACCACAACATCGTCCAGTGACAACGTGAACGACAACAGCCATCCAGATATCAGTGCCGGGGCCATCAGCGGCATAGTGATCAGAGCGAACACTTTCCACGGCGCCGCATAGAGGTCTGCCGCCGCTTCCTCCAATGCGGTGCCGGCGTCGGTCAGCCGCGCGTGAACCACGACCGCGACGTACGCCACCGACACCGAGGCGTGCGCTAGAATCACGGTCAGCGCGCCGCGCCGCACCGGCCAGCCGATTGTCTGCGCCAGTGCCACGAATAAAAGCAGCAGCGACAGGCCGATAATGACTTCAGGCAGCACAAGCGGTGCGAGGGTCGACGCCTGGAACACACCGCGCATCCGGAACGGGCCGAAGCGCGCCAGCACGTAACCCGCGAGAGTACCGATGGCCAAGGCAATCGTTGCGGACACGGTAGCGACGCGCAGCGAAAGCAACGCGGCATCAATCAGGTTGTCGTCGTGCACCAGCGTCACGTACCAGCGCATCGAAAACCCGGCCCATTCAGTGACCAGCCGTGAATCGTTGAAGCTGAACGCGATCAGGAACGCGATCGGGGCATAGAGAAACGCGTAGCACGCGATCAGCCAGATAAGGATCGGGCGGGTGTTCATGCACGCGCTCCGCGTGCCCGGCGCACAAGCTGGTACATCACCGCAGGAAGCAGAAGCAAAACAACCAGCAGAATACATGAAAGAGCCGCAGCGGTGGGCCAGTCGCGGTTGGCGAAGAACTCCTCCCACAGCACGCGGCCGACCAACTGTGCCTGAGGTCCACCCAGCAGGTCGGGAATGACATACTCGCCGACGGCGGGGACGAACACCAACAGTGTGCCGGCCCAGACACCGGGCAAAGACAGAGGCAGCGTGACGGAAAGAAATGCGCGCCACGGCGGCGCACCGAGGTCGCCGGCCGCTTCGAGCATCGTCGGATCCAGCCTGGTCAGACGTGCATAGAGCGGCATCACCATGAAAGGCAGGTAGGTGTATACGATTCCGATATACATCGCTGTGTCGGTGTACAGCAGGGGCACGTGCGGCAATCCGATCCAGCCAAGCGCCGTGTCAATCCAGCCGCCATCCTGCAGCAGCCCGATCCAGGCGTTGATGCGCATCAAGAAGCCGGTCCAGAACGGCAGCATCACCGCGAGCAGTAGCGCAGCACGTCGGTTGGCTGGCGCGCGGGCGATGGCCAGCGCCATCGGGTAGCCAATCAGCAGACACGCCAGGGTTGAGAGACCAGCGACCCTGAGGCTGAGGGTGAAAGCACGGCGGTACAGCGGGTCGGTCAGGATGCGCACGAAGTTGGTGGCATCGATATGCAGGTGAGGCGCCCAGCCGCTCCAGGTCAGCAGCGGTGCGTAGGGCGGGATGCTGTCGGTGGCCTGCGACAGTGCGATGCGGAGCATGATCGCAGCGGGCGCCATCAGGAACATTGCCAGCCAGAACCAGGGAAGCGCCAGAACCACCGGCCGGCCGTGATTCATAGATCGCCGCCTGCGCGGTCTCGGCGTGCCCTTATCATGCGGTCCACCCCGCTGCGCCCGCGTACGGGCTTTCCCGATTCGCTCATCCTGCCATCAGGCTCTGCATCGGCGGCTCCCCTACTGATCGCGAACACCGCGCGGTACCCGGCCTC
>JASHQG010000101.1 GCA_030037665.1 Acetobacteraceae bacterium | reverse complement strand
CGACGATATTGATGCGCTCGACATAGACGCGCGGCCCTTCACCCACATCGAAGGTCAGGTTGACGATCCGCTTCGCCGGGTCGCGGTCGGCCCGCGGCCTGACATTGACGAAGGCGTAGCCGCGCGAGCGTACATCATCTTCGATCGCGTCTGAACTGCGTTGGATCGCGTCGCCGTCATACCAGTCGCCCTCATCGAGCTTCAGGTTTGAGCGCAGAGCACTCCCGGGCAGATGCGGAAGCTGCGAGTTGATGGTGATCCTGCCCACCCGGTAGCGCTCGCCTTCGTGGATGACGAAGGTGAGAAAAAAGCCCTTGCGGTCGGGCGAAAGCTCCGCGGTCGCATTGCGAATATCCACATCGACATAGCCGTGCTTGAGATAGAAGTTGCGCAGCAGCTGCTTGTCGAGGATCAGCCGCTGCGGATCGTACTGGTCAGCCGTGGAGAGGAAGCGCCACCAGCGTTGCTCACGGCTTTCGATCACGTCGGACAGCCGGCTCTCACTGAACACATGGTTGCCGACAAAGGTGATCTTGGCGATCAGCGTCGAGGTGCCTTCGTTGATATCAAAGACGACCTCGACCCGGTTCTGCGGCAGGCGGATGATCTGCGGGGTGACTGTGGCGTCGTAGTAGCCATGCTCAGCATACGCATCGAGGATGCGCTGCCTGTCGGCCTCGGCCAGGGCCGCAGTGAAAACGGCAGCCGCACGAAGCTGCACAACGGGGCGGAGCTGGTCGTCATCGACCTCGTGATTGCCCTGGAATGCCACGCGGGTGACGATCGGGTTCTCGATCACGTGGACAACGAGCGTGTCGCCTTCCCGGTCGAGCCGCACGTCCTGGAACAATCCGGTCGCGTAAAGGGTCTTCAGGCTGTTGTCGAGGCGCGTGGGATCAAACGGATCGCCCGGCTGAACCAGCATGTAGGAACGGATGGTGCCGGCTTCGATGCGCTGGTTTCCCTCGACTTGAATCGCCTGGATAACGCCACCGGAGGGCACGGGGCGGACCGCAGCCGGGCTTGGTGGCACCTGTGCCGGCCGCTGTGCTGCGGCCGGGCTGGCCCACAGCACGGGCAGCAGCAGGCAAGCGGCCAGCAGCCGCACGAAGCTCATGCGATGCAAACGGTGCGTCTCCCCGCTCAGAAGCCACTGCCAGAACATGCGGCAATAGCCGGACTCGGTTGGCAGCGGAAGATAGCGTTGCGTGTTCGGTGGCACCAGCGGTGGATCAGCGCAGGAAAGGATTATGCCGACGCTCGGCGCCAATGGTCGAGCCGGGGCCGTGGCCGCACAGAAACTGGAAATCGTCGCCCAGCGGCAGCAGCTTCGTGGTGATCGCGTTGATCAACGCCGCGTGATCTCCGTAGGGGAAGTCGGTGCGGCCAACGGACCCTTGAAACAATACGTCACCCAGTAGTCCGAGTCGCGCAGAGCGGTTGATATAGACGATATGGCCAGGTGTGTGGCCTGGGCAGTGCAGTACATCGAACCGATGCACGCCAAGCGTGATGGTGTCGCCTTCCTGCAACCACCGGTCAGGAACGACGTTGCGTGCGGCGAAGCCGTAACGAGCGGCCTGCGTTTCCAGGTCGTCGAGCAGGAACTGGTCACGCCGGTCCGGCCCTTCGAGCAGCAGCGTTGCGTCCGGTGTGCGGACGCGCAGCGCCTCAGCGAGTTCGGCGGCGGCGCCGGCGTGATCCATATGACCGTGCGTGAGCAGGATACGCTCGATAATGAGCCCGAGCTCGTCGATCGCGGCGAGGATGCGGTCGGCTTCGCCGCCGGGATCGACGACGAAACCCCGTTTGGATGCATCATCCCACAGGATGGTGCAGTTCTGCTGGAACGGCGTGACAGGAATGATGGCGCCGCGAAGTTGATGCATGGAGGCAGGGTCCTGTCCTGGTGTCATGGTCACAAACCAGCGGCTGAGACTGCCGCCGGGCAACCGGACCAAACGGATGGCCGGTCGTCACCCCGGTCATAGCCGGGGCTTGGAGCCTGCCCCGGACTAGATCCGGAGCCGCATGAGGCCCGGCATTCACCGGGATGACAAGGAACGACCCGGCTTCATGTCAGGCCGGCCCCGTTGCCCGATTCAGAGCTCCATCCCTGCAAGCTTGATCGGTCGGCGTGCGCCTTGCAATGGCGTTAGGCTGCCGCCCGTCTTTCCGGTGCCCTGCGCGCGTCCTCTATGATCATATCCGATGCCTTTTCCGCGATCATAATCGTCGGGGCGTTCGTGTTGCCGGCGATGATTGCCGGCATGACCGAGGCATCCACGACGCGCAGCGAATCGATTCCGTGTACGCGCAGCCGCGGATCCACAACCGCGTTGGGTCCGTGCCCCATGCCGCATGACCCGACCGGATGCAGGTTCGAAACCCCCCGTTTCCGCACGTCGTCCTCAAGTTGTTGGTCGGTAACCACCGAGCGGCCGGGCGACGTCTCTTCCACGACGAGTCGCTGCAGCGCATTTTGCCCGGCGATCTGCCGCGCAATGCGCATGCCGGCGATGACCGCCTGCATGTCGTATTCCGAACGCAGGAAGTTGAAGCGGATTTCCGGCGGCGCGAACGGGTCGGGGCTTTTCAGCCGCACCGTCCCACGCCCCTCCGGCCGCAAATGTACCGGGCTGATGGCGAAGCCCGGGAACGGATGTGAGATGATGCCCTCGCGCGTGCGATCGATGGTGCTCCAGGCCGAGATGTTGAGCTGAATGTCCGGTCGTTCCAACCGTTTGTCGCTCCGCACCATGGCGCCGACATAGAGGCCGTTTCCGGACATCGGGCCGCCGCGGTACAACAGGTACCGCGCGCCAGCGAGCAGACGACGCGAGCGTGAATAGTGCAGCTCGTTCATCGTAATCGATTTCGAAATCCGCCACGTGCAAAACGTGTTGAAATGATCGTGCAGGTTGGCACCAACACCGGGCAGCTCGTGGGTGACGTCGATGCCCATCTCGCGCAGGTGCTGCGACGGGCCAATACCTGAGAGGAGCAGAAGCTGCGGCGAACCATAGGCACCACCTGACACGATGACCTCGCCGCTGGCATAGGCGACTTCCCTGCCGCGCGGTGTGGCGAATTCAACGCCTGTCGCCCGGCCGTTCTCCACCAGCACGCGCGTCGCGTGCGCATTTGTACGGATTGTCAGGTTGGGTCGCTTACGTGCCTGACGCAGATAGGCGGCGGCGGTGCTCCAGCGCCGTCTGTCCTTTGTCGTCGTCTGATAATAGCCGCAGCCTTCCTGCTCGGCGCCGTTGAAGTCCGGATTGCGTTTGATGCCGGCCTCGATGCATGCCTGCAAGAGGACGCGGGCGATTTCCCATTCGTATGGCTGGTCAGAGACCCGTAACGGCCCGCCGGCGCCATGGAATTCATCGGCGCCGCGTTCATTGTCCTCTGCTTTTCGGAAATACGGCAGCACCGACTCCCAGTCCCAACCCTCGCAGCCGAGCTGGCGCCAGTGGTCGTAGTCGGCATGGTTGCCGCGCATGTAGATCATACCGTTGATCGAGCTTGTCCCGCCGAGCACCTTGCCGCGCGGCTGATACATGATGCGATTATTGAGCTTCGATTCCGGTTCAGAATCGAACATCCAGTTGACGCGCGGATCAACGAAGGTTTTGGCGTAGCCGAGCGGCACATGGATCCAGAAGTAATTGTCCTCGCCGCCAGCCTCCAGGAGCAACACGCGGTGCTGGCCCGATTCGCTGAGGCGGTTGGCGAGGACGCAGCCGGCGGAGCCGGCACCAGCGATGATGAAGTCGAAAGTGGTTTCTCCGACGGCCATGTTCTCCCTCCGGTGTGCCGGGGGGTTGTCGTGCCGAGCTGCGCAGCGACGAAGAGACCCCCCCGGCAGATTGCTTTGTCGCTGCACACCTAGCAAGCAACCAAGCCGCCATCGCGCGTGTGCCGGCTCGAAGACATGGACTATCCGGGATGCACGGCGTGCCCGATATCCGCAGGCCCGCCGTTCCAGCTGTGCCGGCTGACGGCAGCGGACCAGGGTGCCGCGGTGATGCGTTCGGTGCTCTGCGCCGGACAGCGAGAGCAACATAAGGCCGGCAAACCGCAGGCTCCGTCTCCGTGATGAGGTTGCCGACGACGGCGTGGCGCGCACGCCACGGACGTGCGCTGCCAAAAGGACGAGCGCTCCCCGGTTGTCGCCGTGACCTGCCTCCCGCAGACTGGCCTTCATGGGCTAGGGGAGAAAAAGCCAATGGAAGTCCGTCTCGACGGCCGCACCGCCATCATCACCGGCGCCAGCGCCGGTCTCGGCCTGGCGATGGCGAAGCAATTCGCCGCGTCCGGCGCCAACGTCGCCATGCTGGCGCGGCGGCCGGATGTGCTGGAGCAAGCCACCGCGGCCGTGAATGCCGGTGCCAAGGGCGGCAAGGCGGCCGGTTTTGGCTGCGACGTGTCGAAAGCTGACGACATCAAGAAGACCGTGGCCGACGTCATGAAGACCTTTGGCAAGGTCGATATTCTGATCAACAACGCGGGTACGTCGCGGGCGATGCCATCGAGCGAGATCACCGACGAGATCTGGCACGAGGATCTCGAGTTGAAGCTTTTCGCGGCGATCCGGCTGACCCGCCTGGTGTGGCCCGGAATGAAGGAGCGCCACTGGGGGCGGATCATCAACGTGCTGAACCTGGGCGCCAAGGCGCCCCGGGCGAACGGCGCGCCCACCGCGGTGTCGCGCGCCGCTGGCATGGCGCTCATGAAGGTGCTGTCACAGGAGGGCGCGAAAGACGGTATCCTGGTGAACGGCATGCTGGTCGGGCTGATTGACTCCGACCAGCACGTGCGGCGCCACGCACGCGAGGGCTCCAACACACCCTACGAAGAATTTCGCACCAAGATGGGCGCCAACGTGCCGATCGGCCGCATCGGCAAGGCCGAGGAATTTGCCGCGATGGCCTGCTTCCTGTGTTCTGATCTCGCTGGCTTTACCACTGGTGCCGCGATCAATATGGACGGCGGCGCCAGCCCGGTGGTGTAAGCAACCCCGCTTCCGGGCGGCGGGAGAGGGTGGCGATAAGGGACACGCCGGCAGCAGCCCCGTGACCCTGACCCTCCCCCGCTCCGCAGGCCAGGGGAGATAAGCATGGCGAGGATCATCCCAGTGCCGCCGTTTGACTGCGTGGTGTTCGGCGCCACCGGCGACCTGACATTGCGCAAGTTGCTGCCGGCGCTGTACTACCGTTTTCGTGACGGTCAGATGACGGAAGACGCCCGTGTCATCGGTGCCGCGCGTTCCGCGCTGGACGACGATGCGTACCGCCAGCGCGCCGTGAAGGCGCTGAAGCAGCATGTCGCTGCCGGCGATATTGACGACGGCACCCTGGACCGCTTCTGCGCCCGCGTGCGCTATGTTCGGCTGGATGCCACCAAACGCGACGCAGACTGGGACGCTTTGAAGCTGGCGTTGCGCCCGGAATGCGTGCGCGTTTTCTACCTGGCCACCTCGCCGGACCTCTATGGCCAGGTCTGCGCCAACCTTGGCGCGGTCGGGCTGGTGACGGAGAATTCCCGCGTGGTGCTGGAAAAACCGATTGGCCACGACCTGGCATCGGCGCGTGCGATCAACGATGAAGTTGGGGCGGTGTTCTCGGAAACGAAGATCTTTCGCATCGACCATTACCTTGGCAAGGAGACAGTGCAGAACCTGCTCGCGCTGCGGTTTGCCAACACGATCTTCGAACGCCTGTGGACCACTGATGTGATCGACCACGTGCAGATCACCGTCGCTGAGACGGTGGGACTGGAAGGCCGCGGCGGCTATTACAACCGCGCTGGCCAGCTGCGCGACATGGTGCAGAATCACATGCTGCAGCTGCTCTGCCTGATCGCGATGGAGCCACCGGTATCGCTCGACGCCGACCGCGTGCGCGACGAAAAGCTGAAGGTGCTGCGCGCTCTGCAACCGATCGAGCCGCACGACGTAGCGCCGCTGACCGTGCGCGGCCAGTACAGCGCGGGCGCAATCGGCGGCCAGCCGGTGACGGGCTATCTCGCCGATCTCGGGACGGATGAGCCGAGTGCCACGGAAACCTTCGTCGCGCTGAAGGCGGCGGTGTGCACCTGGCGCTGGGCAAACGTGCCGTTTTATCTCCGCACCGGCAAGCGCTTGCCACAGAAGCTGTCGGAAATCGTCGTGCAATTCCGTGCTCTGCCATTCTCGATTTTTCCAGCCGACGCGGCAGAATGGCAGCCCAACCGGCTGATCATCCGCCTGCAGCCAGAGGAGGGCATGCGGTTAAGCATGATGACAAAGGACCCAGGTCCTGGTGGATTACGGCTCTCGCCGACTGGACTCGATATCCGCTTCGAAAAGACGTTCAACATGCGGTTCCCGGACGCCTATGAGCGTCTCCTGATGGACGCGGTACGGGGCGACGCCACGCTGTTCATGCGGCGCGACGAGGTGGAAGCGGCGTGGAAGTGGGTCGAACCGATCCTGCAGGCGTGGTCCGGACGCCCCGATCATCCGCGGCCGTATCCGGCGGGAAGTTGGGGGCCGACGGGTGCCATCGCACTGATAGAACGCGATGGGCGCACGTGGCACGACGAGATCGAGTAATCCGGACCGCTCGCAACGAGGCTGAAGGTCGCTGTTGCTTCGCGAGTGCCGCGGTCATTCTCTCCTAAGTCTATTCCGGACCTGGTTGTGACTGCCGTCACTGGCTCTATCGGGGGCGTCGTACGTCATCAGTGGCGCCTGATACGGCTGCAGCACCAGTTGTCACCCTGCGCCAACGCGGGGCCATTGGCACTTTTCGCCTGAACTCGGCAGAAGAAACACCCCGTCGAGGTGAGATTGCCGACACCGAACAGGCAGCGGCAAACGTTCCGTTCGTAAACCTGGATGGCTGGTTGGGGAGATCGACCGCCAGGATATGCATCGCTGTCCATGGTCGAATCATCTGATTCGGACTGAACCGCAAATTGGTTAATTTTTGGATCGGTCAGTCGGGAATGCACTCGTTCCATCCCGACGATCGCCGCGGCAGGCGATTTGACCGTGGGGAGCATCGTGCCTTCCTGCGGTCTGACCGATCATGGCAGACGCGCCGGGCTGGTGGTACATCGGCCATCAAACGCGTCGCATACCCGCGCCTGTGCCCCAGACGTTCATTTCGCGTGCTCTCATGACACCGCCATAGATCGTCTTCTGACAACGAGCCATCGTCGGGCAGCGCCTTCCCGAGCGGGGCTGGCCTGACGTACAAGCGATACAGCCGCGGAGGAGACAGCCATGCCGACCACAGTATCCCGCTGGGATTCACCCTTTCCAATCCGTTATCCAGATCCCGACATCGTCGTGCTGGACAAGCGATTCGAACACCTGGTGCTCGGTAACGCAGCCATCGAGCGCATCGCCGGCGACTGTCGCTTTACCGAAGGACCCGTCTGGCTCGGCGACACGCGCCAGCTGTTGTTCTCCGACATTCCCAACGATCGGCTCATGCGGTGGGACGAAGAGACCGGGGTGGTCAGCGTATTCCGCCGACCATCGTTCTACGCTAACGGCAACACGCGCGACCGGCAGGGACGGTTGATCACGTGTGAGATGGGCAGTCGACGCCTCACACGCACCGAATATGACGGCAGCATCACCGTGCTCGCGGAGGCGTTCGAGGGCACCCGATTGACCGGTCCGAACGACGTGGTGGTGAAGTCCGACGGTTCGATCTGGTTTAGCGACAACGGCGCGGGCATTCGCGGTCATTATCTCGGGCACAAGGCGTCGCAGGAGCTGCCGTTCCGCGTCTATCGCATCGATCCGGCCACCGGCGCCATCAGCATCGCTGTGGGTGACATGCAGCGGCCAAATGGTCTGGCATTCTCGCCGGATGAGAAGCGGCTCTACGTCGTGGATACGCCGGCAGGGGCGAAGACAGTGCATGTTTACGACATCATCGACGACGGCACGAAGGCGGTGAACGGCCGGCTGTTCTACGACCAGATGCCGGGCTATGCGGACGGCATCCGCTGTGACACCGAGGGCAATGTGTGGAGCGGCTTCTCTGGTGGTGAGGGTGAGGACGGCGTTGCGGTGTTCCATCCGGATGGCACGCTGATCGGCCGCATTCTGTTGCCCGAGCGCTGTGCCAATGTCTGTTTCGGCGGCGCCAAGCGCAACCGCCTGTTCATGGCGGCGAGTCAGTCGATTTATGCGCTGTACGTGGAAGCACAAGGCGCAGTGGGCGGATAGCGAGAGAGGGCTCTCCCGCTTTGCGGGAGAGGTCGGCACGAGTCGGCAGGTGAGGGGCGGAACGCGCACATCGCTGGTCCCTTGGTCCGCACGCTGCAGGCATCGCCGCCGGACCTCGCATTTACGCGGCGCGTGTGAGGTTTGGCCAGAAGTAACGGAAAGGCCTCCTGGCACGCATAAGCGGTACGTGAAACGTTTGGAGATCCCGAGTCCTTCGCATTAGCAGTAGCTTGCTGCCTTGGCACCCTGACGATCGTAGCCATGACCGCTCTGGAACATCATGGCAATTCGAGGTTCGCAATCCTTGGTCTGTTCCGGCGGCGTTCGTCATGTGTGGGCTTATGCGTACCGTGACGCCATGTCGCTCATTCTGGCCAACGTCCGAGGGCGGTGAGGAAAGTGCGGGTGGATTCGGGGGCGGGGAAG
>JASHQG010000100.1 GCA_030037665.1 Acetobacteraceae bacterium | reverse complement strand
GATTCTTCGATCAGAACCTCGGTTGTCGGCGACGCTTCCAGTCCGCCTGCAACGATCTGTTCAAACTCCTCGCGGTTGTAGGCGATGCCGCCGCCGGTGCCGCCGAGCGTGAAGCTCGGACGGATCACCGCCGGCAAACCGGTGCGCGTCAGCGCAGTGCGCGCCTCGTCGACGGAATGCGCGATGGCGGAGCGGGGGGACTCGATGCCGACCGCCGCCATGGCGTCGCGGAACTTGAGGCGGTCTTCCGCGCGCTCGATGACCTCGGCGCGGGCACCGATCAGCTCGACATTGTGGCGTGCGAGTGCGCCATTGCGGGCAAGCTGCATGGCCGCGTTGAGCGCGGTCTGCCCGCCCATCGTGGGCAGAAGCGCGTCAGGTTTTTCACGGGCGATGACCTTCTCGACGATCTCCGGCGTTATCGGCTCGACGTAAGTCGCGTCCGCAAGGCCCGGATCGGTCATGATGGTGGCGGGATTGGAGTTCACCAGGATGACGCGATAGCCCTCGGCCTTCAGAGCCTTGCAGGCCTGTGCGCCGGAATAGTCGAACTCGCAGGCCTGACCGATGATGATCGGCCCGGCGCCGATGATCATGATGGCGCTTATGTCGGTGCGACGGGGCATCTCTGAGCCGGTCGGTCTACTGGCGTTGTTCGGGTCGTCCAGGCACGGCGGAAAGCGTGCCCGCACCGGTGACGACGGCAGGGCGTCGTCTCGATGTGCCGGCGACGTGCAGAGAGCGGAAGCGATCGCGCTCTTTTGCCGTTGCCGCCGGAGGTCCGAGGCGCGGTTACATCTGGTGCCGGTCGGGCGTTTGCGGCGGCCTCGCTGAGCGCGATCGCCGCCGGGTCGTGCTCCGTGACCGCCGGCGGATCGTTCACTTCGACCAACACATGAGCGAGCCGTCGAGACCCGGCACAAGTCCGACCGGAATGTCCGTCACGGGCACCTCTCGACGCTGCAGGATCAGCTATAATAGCGGTCGAACTCCGTTACCTGGCGAGCGTGGCACGCACCGCCGCGACACCTTTTGGCGTCAGTTCCAGATGCCAATGGCATTGCAGCGCGCCCTCCGGCAGGCGAACCGGCTCGCGGATGAGGCCATCGCGCAGGCAGGTCGCGACAGCGTCACTGAACGTGCCGAAGTCGATGCCGTTGTCGGTTAGTGCGGCGAACCGCTGGAAACCAGCCTCGATATTCGGCTCGTTGATCACGTTGCGGAATGCCGTTCTCAGCAACAGGTCGCGGGGGGCCGCCGTCATGCACGCCCCTCCATCATCCCGATAAACCGTCCAAACAGATAGTGACTGTCGGCCGGGCCCGGACTGGCCTCGGGGTGGTACTGCACGCTGAATGCGGGACGGTCAGTGCAGGCGAGGCCCTCATTCGAACCGTCGAACAGCGATACGTGGGTCACCTGAACGGTTCCGGGAAGCGTGGCGGGATCGACGGCGAATCCGTGGTTCTGGCTGGTGATCTCAACTTTGCCGGTGGAGAGGTCCTTCACCGGCTGGTTGGCGCCGCGGTGGCCGCGTTCCATCTTGAAGGTTCGTGCGCCGAGTGCCAGTGCCAGCAGCTGGTGGCCAAGGCAGATGCCAAACACCGGAACGCCTGCATCCAGCACGCCACGGATTGCCGGCACCGCATACTCGGCCGTTGCTGCCGGGTCGCCGGGCCCGTTCGAGAGAAACACGCCGTCCGGGGCACGGCGCAGAATATCGTCGACGGTGGCGGTGGCGGGCACAACGCTCACGCGGCAGCCGGCGGAAGCCAGGCAGCGCAGAATGTTGCGCTTCGCGCCGTAGTCCACGGCGACGACGTGGTGCCTGGGCGTGGTCTGACGGCTGGTTCCGTCGGGCCAGGACCAGCGCGTCTCATCCCATTCGTAGGCCTGCCGGCAGGTGACCTCCCTGGCCAGGTCCATGCCCTCGAGGCCCGGCCAGGCAGCGGCTTCTGCGCGTAAGGCAGCGAGGTCGAAGCGGCCATCAGCGGGGAAGGCCAGCACGCCATTGGGCGCGCCACCGTCCCGGATACGCGCCGTCAGTGCGCGGGTATCCACGCCCGCCACGCCGGCAGTGCCGTGGCCCCGCAGCCAGGCGTCCAGATGCTGGACGGCGCGCCAGTTGGAAGGCTCCGTCACGTCCTGCTTCACCACGAGGCCGCGTGCGGCGATCCTTTGCGCTTCGATGTCCTCGGCGTTGGTGCCGACGTTGCCGATGTGCGGGAAGGTGAAGGTGATGATCTGCCCGGCGTAGGAGGGATCGGTCAGGGTCTCCTGATAACCGGACATGCCGGTGTTGAAGCAGACCTCACCCACCGGCGCGGGCCGAGCGGTATGGGCGCCGAAGCCGCGGCCCCAGACCACAGTGCCGTCGGCCAGGACCAGCGCCGCGGTGGCGCCGGCGGGGACGTCATCGGCCGTGGCCGCGGGTCCGGATCGCAGGTCGGCGAGCGTCAGATCGGTGGCGGCGATGATCGCAGCCCAGTGACGGGTCGGAACCGCATTGGCCTGGCGCCATTTGCGCACGGCCTCGGTGCCGACGCCGGTCAGCCGCGCGGCGGCATCCGCACCGCCAAGCCGATCGATGATAAAGTCCACGCTGACCGCCATGGTTCCCCTTGTATGGGAAGAAATTTCCTTGGGCAAGCGGAATTCAATCAGGTGGGAAATTCTGTCCGGCAGGGAGCTGTTCATGTCTGATGTCCGACGTCCGGTTGCGACCGGCGGATGCCAGTGCGGCGCGGTGCGCTACGCGTTGCTCTCGGGGCCCGAGGGCAGCGTCTGTCACTGCCGCATGTGCCAGAAGGCGGTGGGCGGACCGTTCGCGGCTCTGGCCAGGCTGCCCAAGGACGACGTGGTGTGGACGCGCGGGCGACCGGCCGCGTTCCGCAGCTCGGCGTCCGGGCTGCGCGAATTCTGCCGCGATTGCGGAACGCCGCTGACGTTTGCCTACGACGACGCGCGGCACATGGAGGTCACGATCGGCAGCCTCGACCGGCCGGGCGGAACCCCGCCGCAACGGGTGTTCGGGGTGGAGAGCCGGCTCGCCTGGGTCGCGGATCTCGTGCCCGGACGATTGCCCGAGATGCGGTCCGATGAGCTGCCGGCGCGCGACCGGACCAGCCGGCAGCATCCGGATCATGAGACGCCAGCCGACTGGAAACCGCTATAAAGTGGCAACGCATGCGGGAGCCCGAATCATGTCCCTGAGAGAGCGGTTCAACGACCAACTCAAGGCCTCGATGAAGGCGGGCGATGCGGCGCGCACGTCGACACTGCGGATGATCCTGGCGAAGCTGAAGGACACGGACATCGCCGCGCGGCCCAAGGGTATCAGCCAGGTGCCCGACGACGAGATCGTGACAATGCTGCGCGGCATGGTCAAATCACGCCGCGAATCGGTGGAGCTGTACCGGCAGGGCAAGCGCGCCGACCTGGTAGCGAAGGAGGAAGCGGAGATCACCGTGCTCGAAAGCTTCCTGCCGCAACAGATGAACGAGGCGGCAATGGCACGGGCGATCGACGCGGCGATCGTTGCCACCGGTGCGGCGTCCATCAAAGATATGGGCAAGGTGATGGCGGCGCTGCGCGCAGAGCACGCGGCGACGCTCGATCTGGCCAAGGCCGGTCCCATGGTGAAAGCGAGGCTGTCGTGACGGCAGGCGCAGGCGGCGAGGTTATGGAACGCCCCCTTCTCACCGATGAGAGTGTTCGGGTGAGGAGAGCTCGCCATCGAGGACCGTGCGGACCTGCACCGCTCCCCGCCGCCCCCGGGTCCGACGGGACGCGGGGCGGCGGAGGGCGCTGATGGCACTTCCACCCGGCTTCCTGGAGGAACTTCGTCAGCGCACGCCGCTGCCGGCGCTGATCGGCCGGCGCGTCAGGCTGGCGCGATCAGGACGTCAGTGGAAAGGCTGCTGCCCGTTCCACGGTGAGAAAACGCCGAGCTTCTTCGTCTACGACGATCACTACCATTGCTTTGGCTGCGGCAAACACGGCGACGCCATCACGTTCACCATGGAGAGTGAGGGCACCGGCTTCATGGATGCCGTGGAACGGTTGGCCGCCGAGGCCGGCCTCGAGGTGCCGAAACCGACGCCCGAAGCGGCGGAGGCGGAGCGGCGGCGGCTCGACCTGATCGGCGTGCTTGACGCCGCACAGGCCGCCTACCAGCGGCGCCTGTTCCTCCCGGAAGGGCGGCGGGCGCTCGACTACCTGCGTGACCGCGGACTGACCGAGGAGACGATCCGCCGGTTCGGCCTCGGCTGGTCGGGCGAAAGCCGTGGCGCCCTGTCCGCGGACCTGGCTCGCCAGGGTGTCACCGCAGAATTGCTGACCGCCGCTGGTCTGATGCGCGAGGACGATGAAACCGGACACCGCTACGAGCTGTTTTTCAACCGCGTGATGTTCCCGATCCGTGACCGCCGCGGCAGGACCATCAGCTTCGGCGCACGCGTCATGGGCGACGGGCAGCCGAAATACCTCAACGGGCCGGAGACGGATTTGTTTTCCAAGCGTGCCAACCTTTACGCGCTGGATCTGGCACGCGAAGGCGTTCGCAGCGCACCGCTGGTGGTGGTCGAGGGCTACATGGACGTGATCGCGCTGCACCAAGCCGGGTTCGGAGCCGCGGTCGCGCCGCTCGGCACCGCGCTGACGGAGGAGCAACTGGGCGCGCTGTGGCGACTCTCGCCGGAGCCGGTGATGTGCTTCGACGGCGATGCCGCCGGCGGGCGCGCCGCGGCGCGGGCGGCCGAACTGGTGCTGCCGATGCTGGCGCCTGACCGCACCATTCGCATCGCCACACTGCCGCCGGGCGAAGATCCAGACACGCTGGTGACAAAGGCTGGCCGGTCGGCGTTCCAGACGGTGCTGGACAACGCCCGCCCGCTGGCAGACGCGCTTTACGATCTGCTGCGCGCAGCGGGCGGCGAAGCGACGCCGGAAGCACGCGCAGCCCTGCTACAGCGGCTCGATGCCGCGGCGCGGCGCATCCTTGATCGGGCGCTCGCCCAAGAATACCGCGCGGCGCTGCGCAGCAAATTCTATGCGGCCCGGCGCATGGCCCGTGGCGGCGGGCCGGTGGCGCGGCCGATCCCGCGTCCGCCTGCCTCGGCCCATTCCACCGCGGGAGAGCGGGCCCGCATCCTCACCGCCATTCTGCTCCGGCATCCCGACCTGCTGGCCGACGTGGATCATGCCTACGCCGGGCTGGAACTGCCGCCATCCCTGGCCGTTGTGCGCGATGCGGTGCGAAATTGGGTAGAAAATGTCGAAATCCTTGACTCGCAGGCATTGATCGACCACCTCACGATGTCTGGATTACAAAGCCATGTCGCGCAGGTCCTGGCGGCGGCCCCCGTGCCGCTGCCGGCGTGCGCGGCTTCCATAGCGATGCCGGCGGAGGCGCTTCAGGGGTGGTGGCACATCTTCGGGTTTCTGAACCTGGAGCGCCTGCGGGACGAGGTGGCGGCGGCCGAGCGCGATTTTGCGCGCGACTGCAGTCCCGAGACGCAGCGGCGCCACATTGCGCTCAAAGATGCGCTGAACAAGGTCATGGCGGGTGAACCCGACGGGGCGGAGCTCGCTGCATAGAATAGAAGGGGACTGCGCCGCGCACGGCGTGTCCCGCGACTGAACTAAGGAGTGCCGCAAGCGATGGCGACGAAGCCCAGCGTGACCGCCGAAACCGTCACCGCCGAACAAGACGTGGAGACCACGCTGCTGGACGTGCAGACCGCCGCGGTGAAACGGCTGATCGCGCGCGGCAAGGAGCGCGGCTACATCACCTTCGATGAGCTGAATCAGATCCTGCCGCCCGAGCAGAACAGCTCGGAGCAGATCGAAGACGTGATGGCCAATTTCAACGAAATGGGCATTCAGGTCGTCGAGAACGAAGAGACCGAGGACGGCGAGGCGCCGGCGCCGAAGCAGGAAAAGGCCGAGGAAGCCGAGGAGGAGGAGCAGACCGGCAACGTCGACGAGGCGACGCTTGGCCGCACCGACGATCCCGTACGCATGTACCTGCGCGAGATGGGCAGCGTGGAGCTGCTATCGCGCGAGGGCGAGATCGCCATTGCCAAGCGCATCGAGGCGGGACGCGACATGATGATCGGCGGGCTGTGCGAAAGCCCGCTGACGTTCAAGGCGATCATCTCCTGGCACGACCAGCTCAAGGCCGGCCGGATGCTGTTGCGCGACATCATTGACCTCGAGGCCACGCAGGGCGCGGGTGCACCGACCGGTGACGGCGCGCCCGGCGATGTGGACGGCGCCAACGGCGCGAGTTTCGAGGCCGACGATATGGACGACGACGACGGCGACGGCGCCGGCATGTCGCTGTCGGCGCTCGAGGAGAAGTTGAAGCCCGAGGTGCTGGCGACCTTCGAGGAGATCGAGGCGCTGTACAAGAAGCTGCACAAGATGCAGCACCGGCGGCTTGAGACGATGACGTCGGGCGAGGATGTCAGCAGCCGGTCCGAGAAGACCTACGAGAAGTCGCGCGACGAGCTGGTGCAGAAGGTCGGGCAGGTGCGGTTGCACAACAACCGCATCGAGGAGCTGGTGATGCAGCTCAAGCAGCTGAATCAGCGGCTGACCACATTGGAAGGCCAGCTCATGCGCATGGCCGAAGGCTGCAAGGTGCCGCGCGACGAGTTCCTCAAGCAGTACCGGGGCGAAGAGCTGGACCCGAACTGGCTGGACCGCGTGAGTGCTCTGGCGTCGAAGGGCTGGAAGACGTTCTCGGCGAAGCACCCGACGGACGTGGTGAACATCCGCACGCAGATCGCCGCGGTGGCGACCGACGCCGGGCTGCCGATCAGCGAATTCCGCCGCGTGTATCAGACGGTCAGTCGCGGCGAGCGCGACAGCGCCCGGGCGAAAAAGGAGATGATCGAGGCGAATCTGCGCTTGGTGATCTCGATCGCGAAGAAATACACCAACCGCGGCCTGCAGTTTCTGGATTTGATCCAGGAAGGCAATATCGGCCTGATGAAGGCCGTCGATAAGTTCGAATACCGTCGGGGCTACAAGTTCAGCACCTATGCGACCTGGTGGATCCGGCAGGCGATCACCCGGAGCATCGCCGATCAGGCGCGGACGATCCGCATTCCGGTCCATATGATTGAGACGATCAACAAGCTGGTGCGCACGTCGCGTCAGATGCTGCACGAGATCGGTCGCGAGCCGGCGCCGGAGGAACTGGCGGACAAGCTCGGCATGCCGCTCGAGAAGGTGCGGAAGGTGCTGAAGATCGCCAAGGAACCGATCTCGCTCGAGACCCCGATCGGTGACGAGGAGGACTCGCATCTCGGCGATTTCATCGAGGACAAGGCGGCGGTGATCCCGCTCGATGCGGCGATCCAGGCGAATTTGCGCGAGGCGACGACGCGCGTGCTGTCATCGCTGACGCCGCGCGAGGAGCGGGTGCTGCGCATGCGGTTCGGCATCGGCATGAACACCGACCACACGCTGGAGGAGGTCGGGCAGCAGTTCAACGTGACGCGCGAGCGCATCCGGCAGATCGAGGCGAAGGCCTTGCGGAAGCTGAAGCATCCGAGCCGGAGCAGGAAACTGCGGAGCTTTTTGGACGATTAGGCCGGCTCAGGCGGTTATCACCGCCGGGGGATGCCGCCGATCGGCCGCCTGCCGTCTTGCTTCCCGACCGAACGTCGCGTCCGCCTCGCAACTTCCCGCCCCACCGTACAATCGGCTAGGCTGGCGCCTTCTTTCGGCGCCGAGGGGGGCGGCATGGAACCGGTTGTGCGCGTCCGCGTCACGGTGACGTTTCTGCGGATGGACCGACCACCTGCCGAGGCGGCCCCGGCCCTGCCGACCTCCTGTCAGGTGGTCCGGGTCGACGCTCCGACCGTGGGCTTCTATCGCTACCTCTACAACACGGTCGGCGCGGACTACGTCTGGTGGCTCCGCCGTACCATGCCGGACGCCGAGTTGGCCATGCTGCTGCGCGATCCGAAGGTCGCCATTCACGTCCTTTATCTCGGCGGCGAGCCGGCCGGTTTCTTCGAACTTGATGGTCGGATGTGGACCGACATGAACCTGAGTTACTTCGGCCTGATGCCACACGCGATCGGCAGCGGTCTTGGTTATGCCTTTCTGCGCCAGGCGGTGGACACGGTCTGGCGCAGCGGCGCGCGTGGCATGACCGTCAACACCTGTACGGCCGATCACCCGCGTGCGCTGCCCACCTATCTGCGCGCCGGCTTCCACACGGTTCGTCAGGTGCGCGAGCTGTGGAACGTCCCGCTGCGCCTCGGCCTGCGCGTCGCGGAGCACCTGAAAGCGTAGCAACCGGAAAGCGGAGCAAGGAGGCACGCCATGCCGTCAAACCGCAAGCAATCGCTCCATGCCGACTGCGCGGGGTGCCGGCCATGACCGCGCCCGCCGCCGCATCCGATCCGGCTGCCTGGCCGGCGCTGCCGCTCGACGCCTGGGCCGATACCTGTGCGACGCTGCATCTCTGGACGCAGATCATCGGTAAAATCCGCCTCGCGCACGCGCCGTTGATCAATCACTGGTGGCAGGTGCCGCTGTACGTGACCGCGCGCGGCCTGTCCACGTCACTGGTGCCGTATGGTTCGCGCAGCTTCCAGATCGATTTTGATTTCTGCGCACAGGAGCTGGTGATTCGCGCGAGCGACGGTGCGCTCGACACGATGCCGCTGAGACCGCGCAGCGTCGCCGATTTCTACACCGAGGTCATGGGCCGACTCAGCGCGCTCGGGCTGGAAACGCACATCTGGGCCATGCCGTCGGAAATCGACGACGCGATCCCGTTTGATCAGGACACGAAGCACGCTCAGTACGACGCGGATTACGCGCATCGCTTCTGGCGTGTCCTGGTTCAGGTGGATCGTCTTCTCTTCCAGTTCCGCGCGCGCTTCGTCGGCAAAGTGAGCCCGGTGCATTTCTTCTGGGGCAGTTTCGACATGGCGGTGACCCGTTTCTCCGGTCGCACTGCGCCGAAGCTGACGAGCAAGTCTCCCAACCTGGGCGACTGGGTTATGCAGGAGGCCTATTCGCACGAAGTGAGTAGTTGCGGGTTCTGGCCGGGAAACGGTGGCTTCGGCCAGGCAGCGTTCTATGCCTATGCGTATCCGGAACCGGAGGGGTTCGGCGCGGTAAAGATCGCTCCGGCAGCGGCCTATTACGATCAGGCACTCGGGCAGTTCATCCTGCCCTATGACGCGGTGCGTACAGCCGCGTCGCCGGATGATGCGGTACTGGATTTCCTCCAGGCGACGTATGCCGCGGCAGCCGATCTGGGGCATTGGGATCGCGCCGCATTGGAGCGTCGCTGATCGCGTGTGTCAGTAAAGCCCGGGCCCCCGCGCGGCCCGCACGAACCGGTCGAACTGCGTCGCGGCCACTTGCCGCGCCACGGCCCCGGGATGACGGGCCGACGCAACCGGCGCAGTATCCCACCGGCCGCCAAAGGGGGAACGCCATGCAGCTCAACCGGGACGAACTGCTCCGCGCCTACCGATCCATGTGCACGATCCGCCGCTTCGAGGAGCGTGTGCAGGAGGAGTTCTCGAAAGGCGGCATCCCTGGGTTCGTGCATCTCTACGCCGGACAGGAAGCCTCGGCGGTCGGCGTATGCACGCACCTGACGGCGAAGGACAGCATCGCGAGCACCCATCGCGGCCACGGCCACAGCATCGCCAAGGGCTGCGACGTGCAGGCGATGATGCTCGAGTTGTTCGCCAAGCAAGGCGGGCTGTGCGGCGGCAAAGGTGGCTCGATGCATATCGCCGATCTGGATCAGGGCATGCTCGGCGCCAACGGGATTGTCGGCGGCGGCCCGCCTCTGGTGGTCGGCGCGGCACTGACGGCGAAAACGCTCGGCACGAGCCATGTCGCGGTGTCATTCACCGGTGATGGCGGATCGAACCAGGGCACAACGTTCGAGGCGATGAACCTCGCCGTCGTGCTGCAGTTGCCTGCGGTGTTCGTGTTCGAGAACAACGGCTACGGCGAATACACCGGCGCCTCCTATGCGGTTGGCAGCCGCGACATCGCCGGCCGCGCCCGCGGTTTCGGCCTGCCGGCGGTGAAGGTGAATGGCGAGGATTTCTTCGACGTGCATGGTGCGGCGGGCGAGGCGGTCGAGCGCGCGCGCTGCGGCGGCGGGCCGAGCGTGATCGAAGTCGCGACCTGCCGCTTCTACGGACACCATTCGGGCGACGCGCAGCTCTATCGCGGCAAGGACGAAGTGAAGCGGCTGCGCGACGAGCATGACTGTCTGAAGCATTTCCGCCGCCGCGTCGGCGAGGCAGCACTTCTGGAGACGCACGAACTCGATGCCGTCGATGGCGAAGTGGCGGCGTTGATTGACGAGGCCGTCTCCGCTGCGCGCGCCGCGGCGCTGCCGGACCCCGATACGCTGCTAACCGACGTTTACGTCTCCTACTGACCAAGAGCCTTTCCGCTCCTTGCGGCAGGGGGTTGGGGCGACGCCGCATACCGCTTCCACCCTGCGCGAACCGAAGGATCTCCGTCATGCCCGTCAAGACCATCCGTCAGGCCCTGCACGAAGCGCTGGAACAGGAGATGCGGCGCGATCCCTCCGTGGTGGTGATCGGCGAGGACGTATCCGGCGGTGCCGGCACCGAAGGCGGCCGCGATGCCGCCGGCGGCGTGCTCGGTGTCACCAAAGGCCTGATCAAGGAATTCGGTGAAAGGCGTGTCATCGACACCCCAATCACCGAATCCGCCATCATGGGCGCGGCTGCCGGCGCGGCGGTGACCGGCCTTCGCCCGGTGGCGGAGCTGATGTTCTCGGACTTCCTCGGCGTCTGCTTCGACCAGATCTTCAATCAGGCGGC
>JASHQG010000099.1 GCA_030037665.1 Acetobacteraceae bacterium | reverse complement strand
CCGCAATCACCTGGGCCGCATGAGCGACGAGGGTGAGGGCGCCGCTGCAGGCGCATCCCTGCGTGCGACACCCTCGCCAGGCTCGATTCACGCACCGACCATCGGGGCATGGCCCGGAGGCATGCCCCGCCCGGGCGCGGCGCGGGACAGTTTTCTTACGCCGGCGCGAAGAACGGTAGCTTCGGGCCGCCGCCTTCCGTCTGGATGAACTTCACCTTGACCGGCTGACCGATCTTCACCGACGCAAAGTCGCAATCCACGATGTTGCTCATAATACGTGGACCTTCATCAAGCTCCACATAGGCGATGCAGTAAGGCGGATCGGCCCGCTGCATG
This sequence comes from Acetobacteraceae bacterium, assembly GCA_030037665.1. GTDB lineage: Bacteria > Pseudomonadota > Alphaproteobacteria > Acetobacterales > Acetobacteraceae > JASHVB01. The sequence goes on along the minus strand of JASHQG010000099.1, from coordinate 4,950 downwards.
ATGCTGAACGTGTAAATCTTCCCCTTTCCCGAACACTCGACCCACTTCACCGGGCCGAAAGTCCAGGGCGAGATCGCCCGCGGGTACCAGATGAACTTGCCGGTATCCTCGCAACGGGGCAGCACCAGCTTCTCCGCCGCACAGCCATCCCAGAATGGCTTGGTCTCAGGGTTCGTTTCCGGCGTGCCGACAAACGAAATCTTGCGCTGAACGTAAGCCATGCCGGTCACTCCCGCTCCAGGATAACAGTGCTGCCGCAGTGTCGTGTGCCAAGCGAGCCGCCGGTGCCGTGCGCTATCGCCAGGTCGCAGTTTTTCACCTGCACTTTTGGGTGCGCCTCGCCGCGGAGCTGTCGCACCGCCTCGATGATCTTGGTGATGCCACCACGATTCGCCGGATGGTTGCTGCATAGTCCACCGCCATCGGTATTGAACGGCAACTTGCCGACGCCGGCGATCAGGTTGCCGTCGGCCACGAACTTGCCGCCCTCACCCTTCTTGCAGAAGCCGAGGTCTTCCAGCTGCATCAGCACGGTGATGGTGAAGCTGTCGTAGATCGAGGCATATTTGATGTCGGCCGGCGTGATGCCGGCCATCTCCCAGGCCGGCGGACCGGACCAGCGAGCCGCGGAGTAGACCAGATCGACATCGCCGCCCATCTGGTGTTTCGGCGACTCGCCAACGCCGATCACTTTCACCAGTGGCCGGCTCAGGCTTTTGGCGATCTCGGGCCGGGTCACCACCAATGCGCCACCGCCGTCGCTGATCACGCAGCAATCAAGCCGGTGCAGCGGCGAGGCGACCATCGGCGAGTTGACCACGTCGTCCACCGTCACGACGTCGCGCAGCATCGCATGCTCATTGTGCTGCGCGTGATGTGAGGCTGCGACCTTGATCCATGCCAGTTGCTCTGACGTGGTACCGTATTCATGCATGTGCCGCGTGGCGCACATCGCATACATGTTCGCCGTTGCGGGACCGTAGGGAAACTCGAACTGCATTTCCGGCTGCGCCGGGCTGCCGGCGCGCGGCGCAGTGCCGGTGGCCATACCCTCGCTGCGCGGCCGTCCGGCCAGGGTGATCAGGCAGACATTGGCGCGGCCGTGCGCGATCGCTTCCAGCGCGTGGCCGACGGCAACCTGGTACGACGAACCGCCCACATCGGTGGAATCCACGTGCCGACACTTCAGGTTCATGTAATCGACCATCGACAGCGGCCCGAGGCCCGGCGCGTCGCCGGCGCAGTAGTAGGCGTCCACGTCGTCCTTGGTGAGTCCCGCGTCCTCCAGCGCGCCCTTGGCACATTCGGCATGCAGCAAGGCGACCGACTTGTCGGACGCCCTGCGCGTGGGGTGTTCCCACGCTCCCACGATATAGGCCTGACCCTTCAAACTCATGCTTTCGCTCCCGTTTTGGCCATCCGCGCGGCGGCCACGCGAGCGGGATTATACTGATCGGTAGCCGGGTGGCGAGTCGGGGGCGCTGTTGGGGGCGCTTGCCAGTCGGGGCGTGCGGCTCGGGGCAGGGCGCGCCTGCAACGCCGCCGCGTCTGCCAGGCCTCTCACCCGACCGAAGGGGCGGCCCGCGGCTTTGGTCGTACCCAATGCAGGCTGGCGGGGGTCTGACGCGGGATGGCCGACGCGCAATGACCGAAAAGCTAGGCTGCCACCCTCATCGCCTCGGCCGCGGCAGCCTTGATCATGTCCGCGCCCTTCTCGGCGATCATGATCACCGCAGCATTCGTGTTGCCCGATACCAACGTCGGCATAATCGACGCATCGACCACGCGTAGCCCGGCAAGCCCGTGCACGCGCAGCTGATCGTCCACGACGGCTTTCGGATCGTGCCCCATCTTGCACGTGCCGTTGACGTGGTAGGTCGTCTGACCGTTGATCCGCGCGAAATCCAGCAGCTCATCGTCAGTCTGGTACTGCGGTCCGGGATTCATCTCGTGGGCGACGTACGGCGCGAGCGCAGCATTTCCGACAATACGCCGGCCGATCCTCATCCCGGCAACGACGGTCTGCTGGTCGAGCGTTTCGGCCAGGAAATTCGGTCGGATGGCAGGCGCCGCCGTGGGATCGGCCGAGTGCGCGTGGATCGAGCCTGTCGATTCGGGTCGGCACTGATACACCGTCAACGTCATACCCGGTTCGTGGTCCAGGATACGCGTCGCGGCCGAGGCGTAGCTCGCATGGGCGAAATGGAACTGCACGTCCGGCACCGCAAGCTCCGGCCGTGTCTTCACAAAGCCATAGACGATGCCCGCAGTGAAGGTGAGTACACCACGATGCTGCGTGTAGTATCTAACAATCTCGCGCAGAAACTCCTTGCCGCGTGTTTGCTCATTGAGAGTGATCGGCATCGTCACGCGCCAGTTCATGCGAGGTGCGTAATGGTCGCGGTAGTTCTCGCCGACGCCAGGCAGTTCGTGCGCCACAGCGATGCCGGCATTCTGCAGCACCTCCGGCCCGCCGATCCCCGACAGTTCCAGGAGATGTGGTGATTTCACCGCTCCGGCGGCCAGGATCACCTCGCCACCACAGCGCACTTCATGCGTCTGACCATGCTGTCGGTAGGCGACGCCCACCGCGCGCTTGCCGTCGAGCAGAATCCGTGTGGCAAAGGCCTCGGTTTCGATGCGAAGATTGGGGCGGCCGCGCACCGGATCGAGGAACGCCCGCGCAGTCGACCAGCGCCTGCCGTCCTTTTGCGTCACCTGGTAGTAGCCAAAGCCTTCCTGGTTGCCGTTGTTATAATCGGGATTGCGCGGATAGCCCTCCGCAACCGCCGCGTTGAGGAACGCATCGAGAAGCTCGGCGCTCTCGCGCATCGCCGCGACGTTCAGTGGGCCACCTTTGCCGCGCGTATGGTCGCCGCCTGGTTCGTAGTTCTCTGACTTGCGGAAATACGGCAGCACCGACTCATAGGACCAGCCGCGGTTGCCGAATTGCGCCCAGGTATCGTAGTCGAGCGGATTCCCGCGGACATAGAGCATGCCGTTGATCGAGCTTGAGCCGCCCAGCGTCTTGCCACGCGGAATCGGAATCGAGCGGCCTTTGACATTGTCTTCCGGCTCAGTGACGAACATCCAGTTGTAGCGGGCGTCGTTCAGGAGCTTGGTGAACCCGACGGGAATCGCGATCCACATCGAGCTGTCCCGCGGGCCAGCCTCCAGCAGCAACACGTTGGCGCGCGGGTTTTCGGTCAGCCGATGCGCCAGCACGCAGCCGGCCGAGCCGGCACCCACGATGATATAGTCGTAGTCAGGCATTCACGTTTCCTCCGCTTCGGCCGAGGTATACCGGGTGGTGGGAGGAGCGCAAAGTCGGCAAACCTTGACTTTTGTCCTCTCCGACCCAATACCCCGCCCACTGCGCACGCCCAGGCGCCTCGCGCCGCATGTGGGCCCCTCGCGGCACAGGCCCGAGGCACACGACCGATTGGACCCGACTTGACCGAAGCCACCACCGCCCCGGCGGAGCACACCGACCACGCGCCGACCGAAGCTGCGTCTTCACCACTTATCGCCGAGGCGCCGCCCGCCGAAATGCCCCGTGGGACATTTGCCGATCTCGGCCTGTCGGACCCGGTGCTGCGCGCGGTCGCCGACATGGGTTACCGCCATCCCACTCCGATTCAGGAACAGGCGATTCCGTTCGTTCTGATGGGACGCGACGTGATGGGCGTCGCGCAGACCGGCACCGGCAAGACGGCCGGGTTCACGCTGCCGATGCTGGATATCCTGGCCGGTTCGCGAGCGCGTGCACGCATGCCGCGCAGCCTGATCCTGGAACCGACCCGCGAGCTCGCCCTTCAGGTGGCGGAAAACTTCATTCAATACGGTAAATATCTGAGGCTGACGCACGCTCTGATCATCGGCGGCGAGAGCATGGCCGATCAGAAGGACGTGTTGATGCGTGGCGTCGACGTGCTGATCGCCACGCCGGGTCGTTTGCTTGACATGTTCGATCGTGGCTCCATTCTGCTCACCGACGCGCGGATCCTGGTGATCGACGAAGCCGACCGCATGCTCGACATGGGCTTCATCCCCGATGTCGAGCGCATCGTGTCGCTGCTTCCGCGCATGCGCCAGACATTGATGTTCACGGCAACCATGGGCCCGGAAATCCGCCGCCTAGCCGATGCGTTCCTCAGCAACCCGAAGGAGATCGCCGTCGCCCGATCGGCGTCGGTCGCCACAACGATCGTCGAGGGCCTGGTGCTGGTCTCGCCGCACGACAAGCGCGAGGCGCTGCGACGGCTGATTCGCACCCAGAACGTGCAGAACGCGCTGATCTTTTGCAATCGCAAGCGTGACGTGGACATACTCTACAAGTCGCTGACCCGCCACAAGTTCAGCGCCGGCGCGCTGCATGGGGATATGGCGCAGACGGTGCGCTTTGCCACGCTTGAAAAGTTCAAGGCCGGCGAGCTGCAATTGTTGGTGTGCAGCGACGTCGCGGCGCGTGGCCTCGACATCGGCGGGCTGTCGCATGTGTTCAATTTCGATGTCCCGCATCATGCGGAAGACTATGTGCACCGGATCGGCCGCACCGGTCGCGCCGGGCTGGAGGGCCATGCCTTCACCATTGCGGCGCCGGAAGATCGGTTCGCTGTTGAAGCGATCGAGAAGCTGATCGGTCATCCGATCCCGCCGGTGACTGTCGAGGGACTCGATCCGGTGGATTGGGCAGAGGAAGACGGGCGCCGCCAGCGCGGTCGCGGACGTGGCGGTGCGACGGCCCGCGCCCGCGCCGAACCGCGAGCCCGGACGTCGGCCAAGCCGCCGATCAAGCAGCCGGCGCCGGAACGCTTGGCCCGGGCCGCAAAGGCACGGGACGCGGCACGTCCGAACGAACGTGCGCCGCGTGACCATCACGAGGAACGGCGAGCACCTGCCGAATCGCGGCGCGAACCCGAGCCGCGTCGCGAGCATGGGCACGCCGAG
>JASHQG010000098.1 GCA_030037665.1 Acetobacteraceae bacterium | reverse complement strand
GTTGGGCGTGCCTTCGGTCTCGATGAACATGGCGGGCGGGTGACCTCGCGCGGTTGGGTAAACCGGACCGGAATAGTCCTGTCGGTCCGATATGTCGGTCGGAATGGCGGCGATGGCAAGAGGGGGGTTGGAAGCCCGTGCTGCGGCTTCCGCGGCATGAAAGATGGATGGAGCGGGCGGGTCGGAGGGCAGGCCCGTTGCGGGCTGACAGCGGCTTCGACAGTTCATCGCAACCGGAGATGCCCTTGAGACGGACCATGCGGTGCATCCGCCTCTGACGCATGCTCTTGTGCGTGGCGCGCCGCGGCGCGACTGCGGGCGATGCCGCAGGCGGCGCCGGATATTCCCGCGTCAGGCAATGTGGCTCGCCAAAACCAATCAGCGGCAACGCGCCCGGGTCACGCGGCACTTCCGCTGGCTCGCCCTCGCGCGATCGCGGGTGCAGCGTGAGAGTTTGTTTCACCCGTCACACGCCACACAGCTGGCCCGCGGACCCGTGACAATCCCTTGCGGTTCGGAGCCATACTATCCACAGCATTGTGTAGCGACGCACCCGATTCCCGTTGACCAGCGAATCGCCCCGCGGTAGCCCCGACTTGTGACAACCGTCGAGTCTCATCCCTTCATCCGGCTGCGTGGCCGCTCCTTCATGGCGCTGGTTCTCGCGCCCGAGATCCCGCTGCAGGACTGGATGCACGCGCTGGACGCACAGATCGAGCGTTCGCCCTCGTTCTTTAACAATCGCCCGGTCGTCCTCGACCTTGCGATGTTGCCGGCCGATCACCCGGACGTCGAGGGACTGCTGCGGCAACTCGAAGAGCGCGGCATCCGCATCATCGGCACGGAGGGTGCCCATCCCTCTTGGAAGGGCATCGAGACCTGGGGCCGTCCGTTGCCCAGCGGGGGCCGTCCCACCCGCGACGTGACGGTGCCCGACGAGGCGCCGGTCCAGCCTTCTGCCGACCCCGCGGGGGCCGAGCCCAGCTCGCTCTTGGTGGAACAGCCGATCCGATCAGGGCAGTCCGTGGTGTTCGAGCGCGGCGATGTGACCGTGCTCGGTTCTGTCGCGTCAGGGGCGGAGGTGATCGCCGGTGGCTCGGTGCACATCTACGGAACGCTGCGCGGCCGGGCCATTGCAGGGTTCACCGGCAACACGCGGGCCCGAATCTTCTGCCGTCGCCTCGACGCCGAACTGCTGGCAATCGACGGCGTCTATCAGACTGCCGACGACATGGATGCGACGCTGCGCGGTCGCGCGGTGCAAGCCTGGCTGGACGGCGGAGCGATGCGCATGACTGCCCTGGACTGACACAACGAGGGGGAAGCGATGGCTAAGGTCGTGGTGGTGACTTCAGGCAAAGGCGGCGTCGGTAAGACCACCTCGACCGCCGCGCTGGGCGCCGCTCTGGCGCAGAACGGCGCCAATGTCGTGGTGGTAGACTTTGATGTCGGTCTGCGCAATCTCGACCTGGTGATGGGCGCTGAGCGTCGTGTCGTGTTCGACCTGATCAACGTGGTGCAGGGCGACGCCAAGCTGCCGCAGGCGCTGATCCGTGATAAGCGGCTGGAGAACCTGTCACTGCTGCCGGCGTCACAGACGCGCGACAAGGACGCGCTGACCCTGGAGGGTGTGCAGAAAGTCGTCGCCGAGCTGCGCGAAAGATTCGACTGGGTGGTCTGCGACAGCCCCGCCGGCATCGAGAGAGGCGCGGTGTTGGCGATGCGCCACGCCGACATCGCGATTATCGTGACCAACCCGGAAGTCTCGTCCGTACGTGACTCGGACCGCATTATCGGGCTGCTCGATTCGAAAACAGAAAAGGCCGAGAACGGCGCAAAGATCGAAAAGCACCTGCTGCTGAGCCGCTTTGATCCGGTGCGCGCCGCCCGCGGCGAGATGTTGAAGACTGAGGACGTACTCGAGATTCTCTCGATCCCGCTGCTCGGCATCATCCCGGAAAGTGAGGAAGTGCTGCGCGCGTCCAACCTCGGCTCGCCCGTGACGCTGCTGAGCCCCACCAGCGCGCCGGCACGCGCCTATGTCGATGCGGCAAAGCGGTTGCGCGGCGAAAAGGTCGAAGTGGTCGTGCCGCTGCGGCGCAAGAACTTCATCAGTCGTCTCTTCGGGAGGCGAGTGGCATGAACCTCCTCTCCCTGTTCCGTCGCCGCGACTCCGCGCCTGTGGCGCGCGAGCGGTTGCAGGTGCTGCTCGCGCATGAACGCGCTGCGATCGGTGGCAAACCCGATCTGCTGATGAAGCTGCAGGAGGAAATCCTCGCGGTCATCGGCAAGCATTTCACCATCGACAAGGACAAGGTGCAGATCAAGCTGGACCGTGGTGAGAGCGTCTCCACGCTGGAGATCGACGTGGAAGTTCCGAGCCTCGCCCGCATGCCCGAAGCCGCAGGCGCTTGAGGAGCGGTCCCTTCTGTCTCCCGGGCCTGGGCCGCCAGGCGGACCAGACGAGACGGGAAGATCAGGGAGAGCGGATCTAATCCTTCGTCTGCCTGTTTCGGCATGCTGCATACGGCCGGCGGCACGCATGGTGAACTGATCGCGGGCCGCAGGGAGGACCGCTCCCGTCCGAAGCCGTCGATGCGGGCCGGGATCGGTGTCTTCATGCCCGCGCCGTGGCAACGGGCGAGAATTGACACCACCCAAATCGCTGCCTAGACGAATCGTTGCCCAGGACAAAGGCAACCTCCCATGAACGACACAGCGCAGGCCGTATCACGCCCGCCTGAGCGGCAGGCATTCTATGACAACATCGCTCCGTACCGTCTTGCACCGCTCTGGGAGCGGCTGCACACGCTGGTGACGCGCACACCCATTACGCCGGCGCTGCCGGCGGTGTGGCATTATGACGAGAACGTTCGGCCATACCTGATGCAGGCGGGCAGCCTGATCAGCGCGAGGGAAGCCGAGCGGCGTGTGCTGATTCTGGAAAATCCCGGCATGCAGGGCCAGGCGTGCATCACGCATTCCCTGTTTGCAGGGATGCAGCTCATCCTGCCGGGTGAGGTCGCGCCTGCACATCGTCATGCACAGTCGGCGCTGCGCTTCATCATCGAAGGGAACGGAGCGTACACCGCGGTGGAAGGCGAACGCACGCTCATGCAGCCTGGCGATTTCGTGCTGACCCCAAGCTGGACGTGGCACGACCACGGTAACGACACCGACCGGCCGATGGTGTGGCTGGACGGGCTTGATATTCCGATCGTGCGCTTACTCGACGCGAGCTTCATGGAACCATCCAATGCGGACAGCCAGACGGTCAGCCGGCCACCGGGCGACAGTTACGCGCGTTATGGCGCGAACATGCTGCCGGTGGATTACAAGCCGGCGCGTGCGTCTCCGGTGTTCAACTATCCTTACGAGCGCACGCGGGAAGCGTTGACGACGCTTTCAAGAAACGGCGAGCCGGATGCGCATTTCGGCCACAAGCTGCGCTATGTAAACCCGGCGACGGGTGGCTCACCGATGCCGACGATCGGCGCATCGATGCAGTTGCTGCCCGGCGGCCTCACGACCGCGCCATACCGCAGCACCGATGGTACAGTCTATTCCGTGGTGGAAGGCGAGGGCGAGACGGTCGTCGGCGACACCACGCTGACGTGGAAGCCACGTGACGTGTTCGTGGTGCCGAGCTGGCAGCAGCATCAGCATCACGCTCGGTCAGAGGCCGTATTGTTCTCGTTCTCCGATCGTCCGGTGCAGGATGCGCTGGGGCTGTGGCGGGAAGAACGGCTGCAATAGTGGGCCGCTCGACGATAACAACGCCGCCCTCCCCGCGTGAGGGGAAGGCCGCGGGCCGTGCGTCGCGTGGCCCCGACGGGTTTGGCCGTTCGGCCCCGCTCTCTGCATCCATCCCCGCGAATGGCGGCGGCGGCCGTTCAGCATGAAGCCTCGTGTTCTGATCGCCGGCGGGGGATTGTGCGGTCTGACCACCGCACTCGCGCTGCTGCAGCGCGACTATGACGTCCGCATCTTCGAGCAGGCGAGCGAACTGCGCGAAGTCGGCGCCGGTGTGCAATTGGGCTCGAACGGCACGCGCGTACTGATAGCGCTCGGACTGGCCGACGCGATGCAACGTGTCATCTGCGAGCCGACGGCAAAGGAAATCCGCCTCTGGACGACCGGCCAGCGCTGGCCGGTGTTCGATCTCGGTGCCGAATCAGTGGAGCGTTACGGCGCGCCCTACTGGTTCGCGCATCGCGGCGACTTTCATGCGGTGCTGTTGAAGGCGGTGCGGGCCATCGCGCCGGAGGCAGTCCGGGCCGGTATCGCGTGCACCGGTTATGAACACACTGCCGGCGGTGTGACGCTGCGTCTTGCCGACGGCGATCGTGTCAGTGGCGACGTGCTGCTGGCTGCGGATGGCGTGCACTCCGCGATCCGCCGGCAGATGTTCGGCGATGGCCGCGCGCACTTCACCGGTATCATCGCCTGGCGCGGGCTGGTGCCGATGGAACGACTGCCAGCCCATATGCGCCGTCTCGTCGGCACCAACTGGGTTGGCCACGGTGGTCACGTTGTCACCTATCCGCTGCGCCGCGGTGAGATTCTGAATTTTGTCGGTTCGGTCGAGCGCGATGACTGGCGCGTTGAATCATGGACCGAGGCGGGCACGCGCGACGAATGCGCGCACGACCTCGCGCACTGGCACGACGACATCCAGACGATCATTCGCAACATCGACGTGCCGTACAAATGGGCGTTGCTCGGCCGCGATCCGCTCGCGCATTTCGCCGACGGCCGCGTGTGCCTGCTGGGCGATGCGGCGCACCCGACGCTACCCTTCCTGGCGCAGGGCGCGAATATGGCGCTGGAGGACGCGGTGATGGTGGCACGCGCTCTCGACGCGTTTCCGGTGGAGCTGGCACTGCAGCGGTTCGAGGCAGCCCGGCTGCAACGGACCGCGGCGATCGTGCGCGGATCGGCGGACAATACGACGCGTTTCCACAATCCCGCGTTGGCCGATCCGAACGGCGCGGCGGCCTATATCGACCGCGAATTCGCGGCGGAGAAGATCCGTCAGCGCTACGACTGGCTCTACGACTATGATGCGCTGAACGAGAGACTTTGACGTCGTCGCTCCGTGCGTGACGCGACGGCGGGCCCTTCGCCGTCAGCAGGGCAACCGCTCCGGGACCTGGGCGGCTCACGCCCAGGCGCTCCGCTCCGATATTAACGATCCACGCGCGTCATCGAGGTAAGCCAGCCAACCTGGTGGTGGCGGACGCGCATTACCGCTGGCTCCGGCGGCCGCCCGTCCCTGCCGCGGGAGACGGGCGGTACCGAACGTTAGCCCTCGTTCTGGCCCAGCGTGACGCCGACGAACACTGCCTGGCCATCGCGCATGACCCGCAGTGCCACAGCGTGGTCCTTGCTGTTGACGGCCGCGTGGATGGCGCGGGCAGCCTCCTGGACCGAAGCCACCTTGTGCGTGCCGACGCCGACGATCACGTCACCCGCCTGCAACCCGGCCTTGTCAGCCGGCGAGCCGGGCTTCACCTGCCGCACCACCACCCCGGTCGTGT
>JASHQG010000097.1 GCA_030037665.1 Acetobacteraceae bacterium | reverse complement strand
GGGGAAAGTCGGTCTTCGGGCGGGTGGAGAACCCGCAACAACAGCCGGGTCGCATGGAGCATGAGCCAGGGCATCGTCAGCAGAGGCGTGGACGAAGAGGAGAGGAGCTCGCTGCTGACGGAGCTGCAGCATCGGCTTCCCTTGGAGACTTATGTCCTGGCGCTGACCATCCTGGTGTGGGTGCTGTTGTCGGTCGTCTCGCCCTATTTCTGGACCGAAGGCAACATTGCCAACATTCTGCGCCAGGTCTCCATAGACGCCATCCTGGCGTTCGGTTCGCTGTTCCCTATCATCCTTGCCGGCATCGACCTTTCGGTCGGTTCCGTCGCGGGACTGAGCGGTGTCGTGTTCAGCATGCTCATCGCAAATGCTGGCCTGGGACTTGTTCCGGCTTTGGCCGCAACGGTCGCGATGGGGCTCTTGATCGGCGTGATCAATGGCTGGGCAACCGACCGGCTTGGCATCCCGCCATTCATTGTCACGCTCGCCGGACTGCAAGGTTATCGAGGCCTCGCACTGCTGCTATCCGGCGGTATGACCATCGCCGGCATGCCGGAGGGACTGCAGCGGTTCGCCCTGTCCGACGTCGCGCATGTGCCGACGCTGTTTCTTCTGATGGCGGCGCTGGGATTCAGCGCACACTTCCTGCTGACCTACACGCGCCTCGGGCGCTATATGTATGCGATCGGCAGTAACGCCGAGGCCGCACGGCGCGTCGGCATCCGCGTCACCCACGTGACGACGGTTGCCTACGCCCTCGCCGCGTTGTTTGCGACAATATCCGGTCTGCTGCTGGTCGCGCGCTTGTCGATGGGCAGCCCCACGGCCGCGACGGGTTCCGAGTTAGAAGCGATCGCTGCAGCCGTCGTCGGTGGCGCGAGCCTGTTCGGCGGGCGGGGCACGATCCTCGGCTGCTTCGTCGGCGCGTTGCTGTTCACCACCCTTGGCAACGGGGCCAATCTGCTCGGGATAAACTCGTTTTGGCAGATGGTGATCGAAGGTCTCCTGATCGCTTTCGTTGTCTATATCGACAACCTGCAGAAGCGGCGGCAGGCGGGCATGGGCTGACGGCTACACGCGCACCCCCTGCGCTGTCCGCACCGATTCGGTGGCTGCATCCGCGAGCACAAGCGCGCGCAGCCCGTCGTCTCCATCCGGTTTCGGCGTACTGCCGGTTCGCACGGCGGCGACGAACGCATCGAACTCGTCCCGATACGATTCGGCATAACGTTCGGAAAAGAATGGCAGCGCGGGATCGGTGCGGAAACCGGCGCCGTCCGCATGCTCCACCGTCGTTGCCGCGACATTGCCAGCGCGCAGCAAGCCCTTGCTACCGTGTAGCTCGATGCGCTGGTCATAGCCATAGGTGGCACGACGCGAATTGGAAATCTGGCACAGCCGGCCGCTCGCGGTTTTCAGCGTCGCCACGGCGGTATCGACGTCGCCCGCCGCGCCGATCGCCGGATCGACCAGCGCCGATGCCGCCGCAAAGACTTCGACCGGCTCCTCGCCAAGGAAATACCGCGCAAGGTCCAGGTCATGGATCATCATGTCGCGGAATAATCCCCCCGATGTGGCGATATAGCTGAGCGGCGGCGGGGACGGGTCGCGGCTCATGATCGTCAGCAGTTCGAGCGTGCCGATTTCCCCTGCGTCCAGGCGCTGCTTCAGCGCACCAAAATGCCGGTCAAAGCGGCGATTGAAACCGACCATCAGGGGAATGCCCGACCGGCGCACGGTTTCGAGGCAGATGCGGACGCGCTCGGCAGAAAGATCGATGGGCTTTTCGCAGAACACTGGCGTCCCCGCCGCGGCCGCTCGCTCGATGTAGTCGGCATGCGTGGTCGTCGGAGAGCAGATCAACACCGCGTCCGCGCGAAACGCGTCATCCAGGGCGATGATGGTGCTCGACGTTGCCTGCGCCAGTCGCTCGGCCGCCGCGCGGTCCGGATCGGCGATGCCAGCGAGCTGCACAGCGGAATGCGCCGCGACATTGCGCGCGTGGATCTGGCCGATACGCCCGGCGCCAATGACCGCGATGTTAAGCGTGGTCATGGTCACTCCTTCCGTGGTTACGGTTTGACTCGCCCATGTTGTCGCGCCTTGATTCGCACGGCAAATGGGGAACGGAGCATGAGCACGATCCGGCTGACCCTGGCGCAGGCGCTGGTGCGTTATCTCGCGGCGCAGCGCACGATCATTGAAGACAGCGAGACCACGTTGATCCGCGGTGTCTGGGCGATCTTTGGCCACGGCAATCTAGCGGCGCTCGGCGAGGCGCTGTATGCGGCGCGCGATACTCTACCGACCTTCCGTGCCCATAACGAGCAGGCGATGGCGCATGCAGCGATTGCGTATACCAAGACGCTGCGGCGGCGCCGGATAATGGCCTGCACGACGTCGATAGGTCCCGGTGCCACGAACATGGTGACCGCGGCCGCGGTTGCGCACGTGAACCGCCTACCGGTGCTGCTGTTACCTGGCGATGTATTCGCCTCCCGCGCGCCTGATCCCGTGCTGCAGCAGGTGGAGGATTTCGCGGACGGCACGGTCTCGGCGAATGATTGTTTCCGCCCGGTATCGCGGTATTTCGATCGCATGACGCGGCCCGAGCAATTGCTGTCGGCCTTGCCGCGCGCGCTATCCCTGCTGACGGACCCGGCCAGGTGCGGGCCAGTGACGCTGGCGCTCTGCCAGGACGTGCAGGCCGAAGCGTTCAACTATCCACACAGCTTCTTTGCTCCGCGGCTGTGGGTGCCGCGCCGGCCTAGGCCGGATGGGCGCGAATTGCTGGAGGCCGCTGCAGTGCTGCGGCGCGCCAAAGCGCCCCTGATCATCGCCGGCGGCGGCGTCTGGTACGCGGAAGCGGAGGCGTCTCTGGCCCACTTTGTGGAAATGCACGGCATACCGTTCGCCGAGACGCAGGCAGGAAAAGGAGCATTGCCGCACGACCACACGCTCAATCTCGGCGCGATCGGCGTTACCGGGACATCGGCGGCCAACGCAATGGCCGAAGCAGCCGATGTCGTGCTGGCAATCGGTACCCGGTTGCAGGACTTCACCACCGGTTCCTGGGCCCTATTCCGCAATCCGGTCCGGCGGCTGATTGGGCTGAACGTGCAGCCGTTCGATGCCGGCAAGCATCATGCACTGCCTCTGGTCGCCGACGCCGGCGAAGGGATTGCGGCGCTGTCTGCCACGCTGGGTACCTACCGGGCGCCCGAACCCTGGACAAAGCGTGTGCCGGAACTGCTGGCGACGTGGCGAGGCGACGTATCTTCCGTGACCGCGCCGGGTAACGCGCCGCGTCCCACCGACGCGCAGGTGATTGGCGCCGTGCAACGCGCGGCGCCGCGCGATGCCATCGTCGTGTGCGCCGCAGGAGGCCTGCCAGGCGAGCTGCACAAATGCTGGCAGGCACAGCCTGGTGGATACCACCTGGAATACGGCTACTCCTGCATGGGCTATGAGATCGCCGGCGGCCTTGGCGTGAAACTGGCGGCACCGGACCGCGAGGTGATCGTGCTGGTTGGGGACGGCAGCTACCTCATGCTGAATGCGGAAATCTCTACCAGCGTCTCGATGGGCCTGAAGCTCGTTATCGTCGTGCTGGACAATGGCGGTTTCGGCTGCATCAACCGGCTGCAACGCGCGACCGGCGGCGCGCCCTTCAACAATCTGGCTGACGCGCCAGGCGTCGTGGATTTTCGCGCGCATGCAGAGAGCCTCGGCGCGATTGCAGAGAAGGCAGCCGGGATCGCCGAACTGGAAGCAGCGCTCATGCGTGCCCGCGACAGTCACCGTACCAGCGTGGTGGTGATCGAAACAGATCCGTCAGTCGCGACAGAGGCCGGCGGACATTGGTGGGACGTGGCGGTGCCAGAGGTGTCGGAGCGAGCGGACGTTCGTGCCGCACGCGCAGCTTATGAAGCGGGACGCGCCACACAGCGTTCCGGAGATTAGCGGACATGGTCGTGCGTCTTGGCACCAACCCCATTGCATGGTCCAACGACGACCTGCGGGAACTCGGCGTGGCGACACCGTTGGAGACCTGCCTTGCCGAGGCGCATCAGGCCGGCTTTGCCGGCATCGAGCTCGGTCATAAGTTCCCTCGCACCGCACCCGAACTTCGTGCCGTGCTCGCCCGCCATAGTCTGGTCCTGGTCTCCGGCTGGTACTCGTCATCATTGCTGACGCGCGATGCGGCGGCGGAGATGTTTGCAATGCGACCGCATCTTGACCTGCTGAAAGCGCTGGGCTGCACAGTTCTGATCCTGGCGGAAACATCGAATGCGGTGCATGCCTGCCGTTCCGTGCCGCTGTCGCAGCGCCCTGTGCTCACTCGGGCCGAACTGCCGCGGTTCGGCGAACGGCTGGCTGAGCTTGCCGAGATGACCGCGGCCGAGGGCATTTCAATCGCCTACCACCATCATATGGGAACCGTGATACAAAGCGGTGACGAAATCGACTGGCTGCTGACGAGCACTGGACCTGCGCTGAAGCTGCTTCTGGATACGGGCCATGCGACATTCAGTGGCGCCGATCCGGTCGCGTTGGCCCGTCGCTGGTGCGCCCGCATTGCACACGTGCATTGCAAGGATGTGCGCCGCGACACGATGGAACGGGCGCGGTGCGGGGACTGGAGCTTCCTCGATGCAGTGGTGGCAGGCGTGTTCACCGTACCGGGCGACGGCATGGTGGACTTCGCTGCCGTATTGAGCGGGCTGCCTGGCTACAGCGGCTGGTTGGTGATCGAGGCAGAGCAGGACCCGGAGAAAGCCAACCCGTTGCATTATGCGACCCTGGGACGCGAGAATCTGGCGCGTGCGGCGCGCGAAGCCGGCATCGTTCTGTGATCGCGCGGCGCTTAGCCGCTGCCGCGCCTGTGCCCCCGCGGCAATGCCCCGCTTGAGATGGCTTCAGCCCTACCGGCCTCACCATGGAATGGGCGGGTTGACACACGAAAGGCGCGCCGCCTATCAACACCGCCCCGGTTCGGGTGCGTAGCTCAGCGGTAGAGCACCGTCTTCACACGGCGGGGGTCACAGGTTCAATCCCTGTCGCACCCACCACGGCCATCGTCGAAATGGCCTGGGTGGCCCCGGCCCAGCCCCACTTGATGGAACTTATGAATTGATCAGCACGTTCTCCGGGCGCGCCGGGATTTCGCCCCGCTCGACGCGCAGGACCTGCCGCGTGATCATCTCGTTGGTCGGCGCGGAGACGCCGACCTTGGCCCCCTCGTCGGCGATAAAGCCGTTCATCAGCTCGATCTCGGTGCGGCGTCCCTTCGCCATGTCCTGCGCCATCGACGGGCGCTGATACGGCGCCCGCGTGCCGCCTTCCGCCGCCGAGAGCAACAGCCCTTCGACTTCCGCCAGCGCGCCTTTGTCGTTCTCCGACGCACGCGCCAGCGAGTCCGGCGGCAGCGCGCCCACCTTGCCGAGCTTGTAGCCGCGCGCCTGCCCGACACGCACCGCCTCGCCGCCGAGCCGGATGCAAACGCGGCGCACCGCGTCGTGCTTGTCTCGCTCATTGCCGCCCATACCGGTGGCGGCCGAGACGCCGTTGCGCATGGCGTTGACACAGAGCTTGGTCCAGCGCTCACCCCAAAGATTGTCGGTGGCCTTAGCGTTGTCCACGTCATTCATCATAGCGGCGATTTCTTCCGCACGGCGGCTTATGCGGCCGCTCGGCTCGCCGACAGAGAAGCCGACCGCCGTCGCCGACTTGGCATAGCCGCGGCGGATGTGACCAGGCTCGTACAGTTCGACGCCCACGCCGCCGCCGACGATCACACCGAGCGTGCGGCCCCAGCCAACAACGGAGGCGACACGCTCCTCGTTGATGCAATTCTGCATCGACACGACGACCCCGTCCGGCGAGAGGTACTGGCGAATCATCATGCTCGCCCAGATCGTGTCGTAGGACTTCACCGAGATGAAGGCGATGTCGATGGGGCGCTGCTTCGCCAGCTTCTGCACGTCGGTCACGTGCATGGTCGGAACATGCACTGTGCGGCGCTCGGCTTCTGTCATGCCATAGAGGTTCATGCCGTTGGCGCGGATCGCCTCGACATGGGCCGGCCACCCGTCGATCAGCGTCACGTCGTGCCCGGCATGTGCGAGGCTGGCACCGACATAGCCGCCCACGGCACCGGCACCGACAATGGCAATTCGCTTCTGCATCCCGGAGGTCCCTCGTCACGATCAGAGGGCGGGATATACGGGGCGGGGCGACGGAGCAAGCAGCGTCAGGCGAACGTTGTGATCGGACGTCACCACCCCAACTCTGGCGTGCCGGGACGCGCCCTCGCATGCTGGGAGGTCGTCACAACCAGGGAGTGGTGTTCAATGACCGCAGAAGAACGTTTCGCCCGGCTCGGGCTCGCTCTGCCAGCGGCACCGACGCCCGTGGGCAACTATCTGCCGTTCCGCCTCGCCGGCAATCTCCTGTTCCTCGCCGGTGTCGGTCCGAGCAGCGCGGACGGCACAATGATCACCGGTAAGGTCGGCGCCGAGGTTTCGATCGAGCAGGCCTACGAAGCCGCAAAACTGTGCGGCCTGAATTTGCTCGCGAACATGGCGTCCGCGGTGGGGACACTGGATCGCATCGAGACTGTGCTGAAGGTGTTCGGCATGGTCAATGCGGTGCCGGAATTCACCCGCCATCCTCAGGTGATCAACGGCTGCACCGATCTGTTCGTTGACGTGTTCGGAGAGCATGGGCGACCAGCACGGTCGGCCGTTGACATGGGCAGCCTGCCATTCAACATTTCCGTCGAAGTGGAGGCAATCGCACTGGTGCGTGGCTGATCCCGTCCTCGACTACTGGCAGGATCGCGGCGCGCAGCGACGCAGGCGAGGGTCGCGGCTCATTCGGTACGCGACTGTCGTTTTAAGCCGCGCCTCCGTGCAGCGCGTCGTGACCTCTCCTGTGCGGGACCACCAGTGCCAGAGAGCAGCGGTTATGTGCGCTTCTGATGTGCTCTTCCGATGCGTGCCGATTCCTCATCGTGATCGGCGATCACACGCACTCCCTGATCCAGCCGCTCGATGATGTTCGCCACTGTGCCGCCCTCCAGGAACGCGATGCCGTTGCGCCGGCACGCAGCCAGGACTTTGTCGCGGGCCTCCTGCATCTCGGGCGGATAGGGATCCCGGCGCAGCGTCGTGTAGCCGAGTGACAGGCCCAAATCTCCAGGCCCCATCTCGGCGAATCCCAGCCCCGGCACGGCGCAGATCGCATCGCAATTGGCGATGCCTTCCGGACTCTCCAGCTTGACGCCGAGCAGCAGCTCGCCCTCCGGGTTGAGTGGCCACGGGTCGCAACGCTGCATGTAGTCTTGCTGCGAAATCCCCCAGATCGAGCTTGCGGTCGATTCCGAACCCCTGCCCCGCATGCCGATCCCCAACAGCACACGTCCATCCTTCGCGATCCCGCCGCGCGTGCCACCCGGTGCGCCCCGCATGCGGTCCAGCGCCGCGGGAATCGCCGGATCGACACCCTGCAGATGATGCGGATACCGGCACGCCTCCACGAAGGTCCGAACCGCGTCAACCGTTTCCGCCTGACACAGCAGGATACCATGCACGCCACGGCCAAGAATCTGCCGGAACTGCCACGCCGCATATCGAACATGCGCTTCGTCGATGCCGTTCACCGGCGCCTCGACAATCACCGCCGGCGAGCGATGCCCGGATTTCGTTGGCCCCCCCTCGACCAGGCCAAGCATGTATTCAGCGAGACCGGTCATATCGAAGCAGCCATGCTCCATACCGACGTTGATATAATCAGCCCAGGTGCCCGCGTCTTTGTTGCCTTGCGCATAGGTCAGCACATGGCCGCTGTGCGGGCCGACGTAGTAGATCGCCTGATCTTGCGAGAGCATTTCGATCGCGCGGTTGATGCGGGGGGGCATTTCGACTCTCCAACTGCTGGTCTCGCGCTGAGTGTGCGCCGCGCCACGTGGTGCGCGTCAAGGGTGCAGGGTTTGACAAGCCCGAGCCGAGAACCGCACGATTCCACCACTGCTCCGGGAAGGAAGAACCGTCATGACGCCGGCCGATTACGCACCCGTCGACGTTCTGGTGATCGGCGCCGGCAATGCCGCCGCCAATGCGGCGCTCGCCGCCCATGAAGCCGGCGCGCGGGTCGCGATGCTGGAGACGGCGCCCGCGGAATCCCGCGGTGGCAACTCCGCGTTTACCGGCGGGGCATTCCGTTTTGTCTATGCTGGCGTTGACGACCTGATCGCGCTTGCGCCGGACATCAAGGACCTCGATCTCGCGAGCATCGATTTCGGTACTTACACCGAAGGCCAGTATTTCGAGGACATGGGCCGACTGACGGAATACCGCTGCGATCCCGAGTTGACCGACGTGCTGATCTCCAACAGCTATGAATCAGCGAAATGGTTGCGCGCGCATGGTGTTCGGTTCCAGCCGGCGCTGGGGCGACAGGCGTTCCGCGTCGACGGCAAGTTCAAATTCTGGGGCGGGCTCGCGTGCCACGTCCTCGGCGGCGGTGCGCAGTTGGTGCCGACGTTGCACACGGCGCTTGAGAGGGCCGGCGTACCGGTGCTGTACGAAACCACCGCCTATGCGTTGCTTCATGACGACGCACGCATCCGGGGCGTGCGTGCACGGCACCGCGGCAGCATTTTCGACCTGCGCGCGGAGGCCGTCGTCCTTGCCTGCGGCGGTTTCGAATCGAATGCGGAGATGCGGGCGCGCTATCTTGGCCCGAACTGGGATCTGGCAAAGGTGCGTGGCACGCGCTTTAACCAGGGCTACGGCCACCGCATGGCAATCGACATCGGTGCCGCGGTCGCCGGCCACTGGTCCGGTGCACATGCCGTGCAGTGGGACATGAACGCGCCGCCGTTCGGCGACCTGACGATCGGCGACCGTTTTCAGAAACACAATTATCCGTTCGGCATTCTCGTGAACGCCCGTGGCGAACGCTTTCTCGATGAGGGCGCCGATTTCCACAGCTACACCTATGCCAAGTACGGGCACGAGGTGATGAAGCAGCACGGCTTGTTCGCCTGGCAGATCTTCGATTCGAAGATCAACAACCTGCTGCGCGACGAGTACCGCATCGCCCGAATCACAAAGGAAGCGGCCGACACGCTGGAAGAGCTTGCACCAAAGCTCACCGGAGTCGATACTGGGGGTGTGCTGGAGACGCTACGCGCCTACAACGCCGCACCGCGGCCGGACGTGGCGTTCAATCCGAACATCCATGATGGCCTGCGCACGATGGGCCTGCCCATCGACAAGACCAACTGGGCCCAGAAGCTGGATACGCCCCCTTACCATGCTTATGGCGTGACGGCGGGCATCACCTTCACGTTCGGTGGCCTGAAGGTGACGAAGTCAGCGCAGGTAGAAGACACCTCAGGTTCACCGATCGCTGGGCTGTTCGCGGCTGGAGAAATCGTCGGTGGGCTCTACTACCATAACTATGGCAGCGGCACGGGGCTTGTCGCCGGCGTCACGTTTGGGCGCATCGCCGGCGCAGGCGCGGCGGCGTCCGCGCGAGGTTAAGCGATGACCTGGCAGTCACCCGTCAGGCCCCGCCTCGAACGGGTCTGACCCAAACGGAAACCGCGTTGGCGGCCCTGCGTCGCGTTGGAGGGCATGGCGGGGCGCGTCAGTGCCGGATGTTTCGCCGGGTTTGGCTTATCTGCCATCTTGGAGTTGATGCCTGAGTGTCGCTCATCGAGCCGGCCGGCATTTCTTTGTACGCTGCATTCGGCGACATTCTCTCGAGCCCGCGCATGCCGGCCCGACGCAGTATCGCAGCGGTGCTGATCTCGCCTCTGATTGTCCCGGTTATCATTACCGCCGTCGGTGCCTACCAATTCTACGCCCCGATCGGGTTGGCCAACACCTTTGTCGGAATCATGATCGCTCGGACAACGATTGCGTCGCCATTCGTCGTCGTAACTGTAGGCGCGAGCCTCGCCAACTTCGATCACATGCTGATGCACGCTGCGGCCATTTCCGGCGCGCACCCACTCCTGGCGTTTCGGCGCGTGATGCTGCCCCTGATCCTCCCGCGCGTCTTGTCGGGCGCCGCCTTTGCGTTCGTCGCTTCGTTCGATGAGTTGGTCATTGCGTCTTTTCTCGCGGGACCGCAACAACGGACACCGCCGATGCAGATGTTTGTCGGACTGCGCGAACACCTCGACCCAACCATCACTGCCGCGGCAACCCTGATGATGTCGCTGTCGATTTTGATGTTAATCGTTGCAAATTGGCTGGCTCGGCGCCGGTGAAATGAATGGATACCTGGCTGTAAGCCGGCGGTTTGTCGCATCCGCCGAGCGAGTGGACCGTCGACGGAAAGCGGAAGAATCACCGCGCCGCCGCCGTCGCAGGCGGCACCGTTCACCGGAGTGAGGGCGGCCACACCCCGTCTACCCTGGCCCCCCTCTACCCTGGCCCCCCTCTACCCTGGCCGACCCGCCGATATCGTGGGGCGAAACGCCAAGGGCGACTGTTGCGTCGTGGTTGCGTGAGCCCCGGAGATGCGATTCTCTTGTGCCTGCAAACGCGACAGGAGCGATGACGTGGCGTGGACCGGCCTCACGCACCGGAGGTATCGGCGCGGCGGACGACGCTATGCAAACGACACGATGCGCGACGGGTCGGCAGTGTTTGCAGGACGCCCATCGCCACTCGGTGCGCCCGCCGCCACGCACGATCGGCACCCGGCTTGTTGCGGGCCGGCTAGTTGCGGGGTTGCTGTCGCCCGGTGGTCCAACCGGTGATGGGTTGGCGGCAGCTCGCACGGACCGTCTGCCTCATAGGGCTCCTGGGCAGCTTCCTCGGGACGTCATTCGCCGACGCGCAGGGGTTCGTCGGTGGAACGGACCATGTCATGGTCATCGGCACAAAAATTTCGCCGCCGTTCGCAATGAAGTCGGACGACGGCGCGTGGTCGGGGATCAGCATCGAGCTCTGGCGGCGGATCGCCGATGACCTGCATCTGAAGTACCGCTTTAAGGAGGTCAGCCTCGATGAACTCATCAATGGAACGGCTGCGCACAGGCTTGACGGTGCTATTGCCGCGATCACCGTCACGGCAGGACGCGACGACAGCGTCGATTTTTCTCAACCGTATTACTCAACTGGCCTCGGTATCGCGGTCAGGAGACTTTCCGTTTTCGACTGGTTGAGGCTGGCAGAAGGCCTGTTCTCGGTCCGGTTCCTGGAGATGCTTGGTTTGTTGGTTGCGGCGGTGATCCTGGTCGGATTCATCATCTGGTTACTCGAGCGCCGTCATACTGAGCATTTCGGCGGCGGTGTGAAAGAAGGGTTCGGCAGCAGCCTGTTGTGGTCTGCCCGCACTCTGACCCAGACCATGCCGGAGAAAGGACCAACAACCCTGCCGGGACGCATCATCGCGGTCACATGGTTGGTCGTGGCTGTAACGTCGGTTGCCGTCTTCACAGCTGGTCTCACCACGTACTTCACGACCTATCAACTGGAGGGCTATGTTCGTGGTGTTCAGGATTTGTATGCCGTCCGCGTCGGAACCGCTGCGCACACTGCCGCGGTGGATTACCTCTTAGCCAGGGGAATAAAATTTCGGGCTTTTCCAAATCCGGAGGCCGGCCTGAAAGCGGTCAACGATGGGGCTGTGGACGCTTTCGTCTTCGACAAGCCTCAGATGTCGTGGTTCGTGCACGCGGGCTACGCCGATTCACTCGAAGTCCTCGATGCCAATTTCGACCAGCAAAACTATGCGATTGCTCTGCCGGTCGGCAGCCCTTTGCGTGTATCAATCGATCGCACGATGCTGCATATCCTTGCGACTCAGTGGTGGGACGATCTGAGGTCTCAATATTTGGGGGCCGACTGAACGACAGGCTCTCCGTTCGATCCGGCAGCGACGATCAATCCGTTACATACGGATTCTTCGTTCCGCGCAACTGCAGGCGTATCGGCGTTCCTGGCAAGCTGAACGTCTCGCGCAGGCTGTTGGTCAAGTAGCGTTGATAGTCTTCGGGAATGCGTTCGGCGCGCGTGCCGAATGCAAGAAATGTTGGCGGGCGCGCCTTCGGCTGGGTGATGTAGCGTAGCCGAAGCCGCCGTCCGTCCACCAGAGGCGGCGGATGGCGCGTCAGTGCTTGCTCGAACCAGCGATTCAGCGCTGCGGTCGGCAGCCGCGTGTTCCAGACAGCGTGGGCGCGGCGCACCGCCGGGAGCAGACGTTCCACACCCGCACCGGTCAAAGCGGACAGCGGCACCACCTCGATGCCTTTCATCTGCGCCAGGCTCGCCTCCAGGCGATCGTGCAGCGCCCGTCGCGCGGCCGAGCGGTCGGTCACCGCATCCCACTTGTTCAGCGCGATGACAGAGGCGCGGCCCTCACGATCGATCAGGCGAGCAATCTGCAGGTCCTGGTCGTGCAGACCTTCGGTCGCATCGACCATCAGCGCGACCACCTCTGCCATCTTCAGCGCCTCGATCGCGGCGCTGACCGACATCTTCTCGAGCAGCGACTCGACGCGTGCGCGGCGACGCAGGCCTGCCGTGTCGACCAGTTCGATGGGATGGCCCTCGGCGTCGTGCAGCGGCACGGATATGGCATCGCGTGTCAGGCCCGGCTCCGGGCCCGTGATCATCCGTTCCTCGCCCAGCAGGCGGTTGATCAGCGTCGACTTGCCAGCATTCGGCCGGCCGACAACAGCCAACCGCAAGGGGCGCTCTGCTGCTTCCCCTTCGGCCGCGGCGTCATCGCTCGGCAGCCGGTCGGCGATCTCAAGCATGAGATCGGCGATGCCCTCGCCATGCTCTGCCGACACCGCGACGGGATCGCCCAGGCCGAGTTCGAAGCCTTCCAGCACCGCGGAGTTGCTCAGCCGCCCTTCCGCCTTGTTTGCCACCAGCAGCACCGGCCGGTCCTGGCGGCGCAGCCAGCGCGCAAAGTGCCGGTCGGCCGGTGTCATGCCGTCGCGGGCGTCAATGACGAACACGACGAGGTCGGCCTGGGCGACGGCCGCCGCCGCGCCGGCATGCAGCCTGCCTGCCAGCGTCTCCGGCGGCGCCTCCTCGAGACCTGCCGTATCGATCAGGCGCACGGTTCTGCCACGCAGCCTCGCTTCGGTCTCCTTGCGGTCACGGGTGACACCGGGCGTGTCAGCAACCAGTGCGGCACGCCGCCCGGCGAGGCGGTTGAACAGCGTGGACTTGCCAACGTTGGGGCGGCCGGTGATGACAACCGTCGGCGGCATGGGCGGCTCAGCGTAGCGCGAGCAACCTGCCGTCGTCGGAGACGATCAAGAGCGTCCCATCGGCGACGACGGGTTCCAGCGGCGCCGCGGCGGCCGACAACTTCTGCCGGCTGAGAATTCTGCCGGTATAGGGGCTGACCGAAAGCGCGTCTTTGCTCGTCCCCGCAACGACGAGCCGGTCACGCAGCAGCACCGGCCCGAACCAGGAGATCGCATTTTTTTGCTTCGCAGGATTGTTCCATTCCGGGAGCTGGACGGCCCAGGCGATCAGTCCGTCGGACGTGGAAATTGCCGCCATCTTCTGGTCGGCTGAGACAACGAACATCCAATTGCCGGCAACCCACGGACTGTTCACGCTCGCGATACTACGCTCCCACAGACGCCGCCCGCTCGGCAGATCGATGCCGACCGCCTCTCCACCAGCTCCGATCGCCAGGACCAGGTCATTGGCAATCACCGGACGGCCCCGGATCGAGGTGAAATTGGCCAGGCTGGCGGGACCGGTTTCGGTCGCCAGGTTGTCTGTCCAGAGCACCGTACCCGTATCCGCACGCAGACAGGCGAGGTCGCCCGACGCGAACCCGGCGACAAGCAGCCCGTTGGCATAGGCCGGCGCCGGTTGACCCAGCATGGCGGTGGTCGCGTTGCTCGCCTGGTACTGCCAGATCTGCCGACCGCTGGTCGTCGTTAACGCCAGCAACCGGTCGTCGATGGTGAGACAGAACAAGCGGCCCTCGACAACGGTCGGAGCGGACCGGGCCGGCGCGTCGATGTCGCGCCGCCATTTCACGGTGCCGGTGGCCGCGTCGAACGCGACGAGATTGGCAAGGCCGTTGACTGCGTAGAGAACGCCGTTCGCCTCGGCCAATCCGCCACCGACATTGGTGCTGTCGTCATCGCTGCGACGGGTCTTGGCCCGCCAGATTCGCTCGCCGTTGCTCAGCTGGAACGCGGTGACCACGCCGGCGGAGTCCATTGCGAACACCCGGCCGGCGGACACCACCGGCTGGGCGAGAATGACGCGCCGATAGCCGCCGCCGCTGCCGATATCGGCCCGCCATGCCTCAGTCAGATTCGCGTTCGCCTGGAGGTGACCCATCAGATGCGCCGGATTGCCGCCAGCCTGCGGCCATCCGGCGTTGCGCACCGGCGGCGGCAGCGACACCCTGGGCGCGCCCGGACTGGGCAACAGACCGTTGCGACCGCTGATGACCAGCTCTCGCTTGCCGGGCAGTGGCTTCTTGTTAGTGGTGAACCACCCCTCGATCGTATCGCAGCCCGCCAGCGCCAACGGCGCCAGCAGAGCCGCACGCCGGGCCAGAAGCGGCGACCGGATATGCTGCGTCATTGCCCTCAGCCACCAAGCCGTTCGAGCAATGCGACAGCCCGCCCGCGCACGCCCGACGGAGCGGTCAGGTCCTCTGCCAACTGGGTGAGCGTCGTCTTTGCCGCCGCGGTCTTGCCCTGACGCAGATCAAGCAGTGCGAGTTGCTCCTCGGCCAGCGGGCGCCAGGGGTTGCCGGGCTCGGCCAATGCCTTCAGCCGCGCGGCCAGCAGCGACGGATCGGCGGTGTCGATTTGATGTTCTGCCCAGAGCAGATTGGCAAGGTCGCGCATCAGGTGCTCGGCATTCGGGTCGGTGGCGACCGCATTCCACTGCTGCTCGGCGCCAGCGAGATCACCCGACTGCGCTTGCAGCGCCGCAGAGTACAGCCGGGCGAGGGTGCGATAACCCTCGGGTGCGGTAGCGGCGATGGCGCTGAAGTCGGCGATCGCGATCTTGCGGGACGCTGCATCAGATTTACCGCCTTCGGCGATGGTCGTCGCGGCGAGGAATTTCTCGGCGGCGACGCGGTCCTGCTTCGCCTGCCACCAGCGCCATGCTTCCCATCCGGCGGCAGCGACCACGATCAGCATCACGGTCGCGAGGATCACGCCAGCGTAGCGCTTGAGAAATTCCTGGGTACGCTCAGCGCGAAGTTCTTCGTTAATTTCGTCGAAGATATCGACCACGTCGTGTCTCGTCCGATTCATGCCTGGTGCGGTGGGCGGCGGACCATAGCGGCGGCGGGACGCGGCGGCAAACCGGCGCAAACGCGGCGTTCACCCCGGCCCGTGCCGGCAAGCCGGCACGCCATGGCCGGTCCTGAAGGCATGCCCTGCGTGCAGCGGCAGGGCATGCCGCCTCGACGGCGTGGTCAGTCCTGATATGCCGTATCTCTGGGCGGTTTGCCGGACGGCCGGAGCGGACAGACTGCGCGCGCTCCTGCCGACGCATGGACGCCGAGCGGGCCGGACGACCGGCGTTCCGAGGCATGACGCAGCTGGTGTCGCGCGCGACGCGAACCGTGTCGCCGGCAATGTTCCGTAGACCGAACACTGCGGCTTCGCGTGAGTGGCATGGGGCCGGCGTCCTGCCGTCTGAGTGAGGGCAACCGGTCAGTGCGGCCAGCCTCTCACTGCCTGGAATGAATCAGCTGCCACACGCAATGCACCGGCTGACGGCGTGCCCAGCCACGCTTTCATCCGCATTGTGTTGCCGGCGGTCGCGCCGGCAGTGCATGCGCGACACAAACGCTCCGTGTTGCGACCGACGTGAGCGGCGTCGCGGATCGGACCGCAGCGTCAGCCGATGAACTTCACCAGCCTCCCGCGCGGCGTGCCGAGCACTTCATCCTCTCGCATCACCGTGCGGCCGCGAATGATCGTGGCGACGGGCCAGCCAGTGATGTCCATTCCGGCAAACGGCGTCCAGCCGCAGGGCGAGACAATCCAGGATTCCTCGATCCGGCGCTGCTTCTTCATGTCGACGAGCGTGAAGTCGGCATCGTAGCCGGCGGCCAGCCGGCCCTTGCCGACCATGCCATAGACCCTGGCCGGGCCGGCGCACAGCAGGTCGACCAGCCGCGTCAGCGGCAGGCGTCCCGCGTTGACATGGTTCAGCATGACCGGAACGATCGTCTGCACGCCTGTGAGGCCCGCGGGGCAATCCGGCCAGGGCAGCAGCTTTTTCTCGCGCGAATGTGGCGCGTGATCGGAGCCGACGGTGTCCACCGTGCCGTCGTTGATGGCCCGCCAGCATGCCTCTTGTACTTCAGGGCCGCGGATCGGCGGATTCATCACGCCGAATCCCTCCAGCCGGTCATAGCAGTCGGGCGCGACCTGGGTGAGATGGTTGACCAGCACCTCGCAGGTGGCGATGTCCCGGAAGCCCTTCAGGTAGTCGAGTTCTTCAGCGGTGGAGACGTGGAGAATATGCGCCGGCCGCCCCGTCGCGCGGGCCAGCGCCATCAGCCGTCGCGTGCCAAGGAAGGCACATTCCGCGTCGCGCCATTCCATGTGACGGCGATGCGCGTCACCGCGATGGAACATGTGCTTACGGTCCTGCAGCCGGTATTCGTCCTCGGAATGATAGGCGATGCGGCGGCGGCCGGAGCGCATAACGCGCTCCAGATGCTCATCGTCCTCCACCAGGAGGTCTCCGGTTGAGCTGCCCGCGAAGATCTTGATGCCGCAAACGCCGCGGCCGAGTTCCAGCCTCGCCAGCTCGGGAATGTTCTGCTTGGTGCCACCGACATAGAGGCCCATGTCGCACCAGGCCTCGCGCGCGGCGTATTCCTGTTTCCACGCGAGCTTGTCGACGTCGGTGATCGATGGTGCCGTGTTGGGCATGTCGAATACCGCGGCAAGCCCGCCCAGCACGGCGGCACGGGTGCCAGTGGGGATGCTCTCCACTGCCTTGTCGCCCGGATCGCGCAGATGCACGTGCGGATCGATCAGCCCGGGCAGCACGTGCAGGCCACGCGCGTCGATCACCTGCTCGGCGGTCGCTTCGGCAGCCACGCCCAACGCCACGATCCACCCGTCGCGCACGCCCACATCCGTCGCTTCCAGACCCCAGGGCAACACGCAGGTGCCGTTGCGGATCAGCAGGTCGAAATGTGCAGCCATCTGCATCATCCTTCGATTGATATGGGCGGAAACGTGATCGCGGCGAATCGGCTGACCAAGGGCAGAGTTTGGGCTCTTGTTAACACAATGCTAGCCTTTGTCGCGCACCCGTCGCGTGCGGGACCCCCCCGGCCGGAGGCCGTCATGACCAGCCCAGCCGCCCCGCGCGCACCAGCCGGCGCGCCGGAACCGGAGAGTTACGTCGCGTACCGGCGGTTGCTGTTTCGTGGCTACGTACTGTACGCCCGTGTGACGGCACTGCAGGCGCTGCTTACCTTAGTGTCGCCGTTTGCGCCGCTGGGGATCATCCGCGCGATTCACCGCCGGTTTGCAAACGTGGCGCTGGATGTGAACGCGCTGAACATCGCGGCGCACAATCTGCGGGTGCGCATGGCTGCGGAGCGCAAAGCACGACCGGCCGTGGCAGAGGGCACGATGCCGGTTGAATTGCGAAATCCCTGGCTATGACAAAGTGGGGCGCTAGACACGCAAAGACCCCCGCACGCCTTTCGCGTTTGAACGGGGGTCAAAATGCGAAGATCAACTTCGCGCTCGGGCTCGATACGCCCGGCTAATGCTTGGACTGCTGGGGATCACTGCCGATGCCAAGCTGGTCGACAACCCCGAACATCCCGGGTGGAGTCATGCTGTTCATGCACCTCCTGATTGTTGACGACGCCGCGTATATGCGCTCGCAGAAGCGGTGTGTCAAGCTTCTGTCACGGCTGTTCGTGCGCGAACAGCTTCCTATGCCAATTTGGAAATAATTGAAACTTTACCCGAAACGCACTCCACCCGACGAACGCATCAGAGAGTTCCGAATGAAACGACCGCGCAAGATTATCCGGCGTGATCCTGAAGCGCGCGAGCTGCTGCGTAATCCGCTCTATCGTTCCAAAGTGATGAAATCGGTGAAGCTGGAGAGAGCTCGCGCGGATCATTGGGATCGTCGCGCCAAGCACAGGAGCGGGCCACTCACAGAACGTGATCCGGAGTAGTAAGCTGCAATCGCATGCGAAGGTGACGCACCATAGAGCCCGTTCACGATCCGGACGCCGACGCCCTTCATGACCACCATTTGCCAGCAGAGCACGCTGTGTGGTCCGGCCAGACCGTACTACTCCCCTGGCGCGATACGTTCATGATTGCGATCAAGCCGCTGCGGTGCGGCTTTGCGGTGTTTCGCGAACGGCGTATCACCAACTCAGACGTGCGTGGCATTTTCACCCGCGGGAGGCGTTCAGGCCGTTACCTTCGACCGCCCTGCAGCCGCCCGATGGTGTCTTCTCGTTGGCCGGATCTGATGCGGTCTATTCTATGCGATGTCCAACCGGCACGTCGTGATTACGCCTTCGGCCATCCCTCTGCGGAATGACCACGGTCGAACAGTGGTGCCTCACCGATGCCACCCGGATTGAGAACGCCGCCAGCCAAGGCACCCTTCCTTGCAGAACGAGCATCGCTCTCGCGGAACAGGATCGCTGCTCCACCGCGAGTCCGGCGCACGATGTGACAGCGCCATTCCGTGCGACCGGAGAGACGCGGTGGTCGTCACAATACGACCCCGCGCGCGGCGGCCGCCCGAACTGAATGTCAGTTCAGCCGCAGATCGATGATGTGGTTCGGATCGGGTTTCAACTCGCCCTTTTCCACGCGCTTCACGATGTCCGTCAGTGCAGCATTCGCCGGCGTGCGAATTCCGATCTCTTCGCCCTTTCGCACGATCAGGCCGTTGAGGAACTCGATCTCCGTGCGCCTTCCCTTCACCATGTCCTGACCCATTGACGGGCGATGCTCGCCGCCTCCTTGCTTGCTGACTTCAGCAAGACGATGTTCATCGTATTCGCGCGTCGCCGCCGCGTCGCCTTCGCCCGCCTTGGCGATGATCTCCGGGTTGATGTGGTGGATTTCTTCCAACTCGTAGCCAAGCGCCTGACCGACACGGATGGCCTCGCTGCCGAGCCGCGCGCCAAACCGACGGAGCGCGTCATTGCGCAGGATGTCCCTGCTGATCAGCCCGGTACTGGCGGACATGCCATTGGCCATTGCGTTGGTCACCAGCTTCGACCAGCGCTCGCCCCAAAGATTGCTCGTCGCCAGCGCGGAGTCCGCCAGGCCGACGAGACGGCGGATTTCCTGCACACGGTCGGTGATGCGGCCATGCACTTCGCCGGTGCGAAACACGGTGTGCTTGTCGCCACTTTTGCCGGCCGCACGGCGTATATGGCCGGGCTCGCACAGATCGACGGTGATGGAACTGGCAATACAGCCGACCACGCGGCCCCAGCCGACCACGGATGCGATTGTCTCTTCGTTCATGCAGTTCTGCAGCGACACGACGAAGCCGTTCGGCGACAGATACTGCGAGATCAGCTGCGCCGCCCATTGCGTGTCGTAGGATTTCATGCAGACGAAAGCGATGTCGACTGGCTGTTCCTTGGCGAGCTGCTGCGCATCGGTGACGTGCAGCGCGCGCACCGGGGTGCTCCATTCCGGCACGTCGCGGATGTGGGAGATCTTCAGACCCTTGCTGCGCATGGTCTCGACGTGTTCGGGCCAGGGATCGATAAAGGTGATGTCCTCGCCCGCCCGCGCCATGTGTGCACCGGCATAGCCGCCCACCGCGCCCGTGCCCATCACAGCGATCTTGTAGCCCATGGTTCCCTCCCACATCGATGCATCACCGGCAAGTGTCGCCGGATAGCGTGGAAAGGCAAGGGCGGGCGACGCTACTCTTCGGGTTCGGTGGTGAAAAGCAGCGGATAGCCGTGCTTGCGGCCGGCATCGGTGGCGCGCGTTGCTTTCGATTCGGCAATATCTTTCGTGTACACCGCAACCACGCAGGAGCCGCGCCGATGCGCCGTGATCATGACGCGATAGGCCTGGGTCTCAGTCATGCCGAATTCGCCTTTCAGGACCAAAACGACAAAATCGCGCGGCGTGTAGTCGTCGTTCAGCACGATGACTTTGTGCAGGCGCGGTCGTGCCGTTTTTGGCAAGACCTTGGGGCGGGTTCTGATGTCGCTGTCACTCATCGGATTTGGCGCTCCCGATGGCTGGCGCACGCGGCACGGCCGTTGCAGCTGGCCGGCTAATTCTGCTCGTGCACCTCGATGTTGTTCACCAGCACCTTCTGCGGATCGCTCTTCGCTGCCACGCCCGAAATAGCCGCCACGCGCCAGGGCTGAATGATTGCAGGATCCATCCCGTGCTGGCGCAGTGCGGCACGGTCCGGCAGGAACGCGCACACCTCGGTATCACCTGCCGTGAGCAGCACCAAGGTATGATCCGGCAGGAACAAGACACGCTCGATCCGTCCCGCCAGCGACACCGGCTGACCGCCGGCATAGGCGCTGGCTGGCTGCGCGGTCTGATCGGGACAGCGCTTGACGTCGGCCGGACCCGGTGCTGACCCCATTCCCGCGAGCTTCCACGCGCCGCCCTGCCGCGCGAAGGCCAGATCGAATTCATCCTGCGCCTGCCGCCCGGAGACCAGCTTGCCGGCAAGCAGAATCAGCAGAGCCTTGTCACCGGCATCGTTGATGCTCGCGTGGCGGACCTGCATTTGGTCGGGCACCATCTCGCGCGCGTCGGCGAGAAAATCGGCACGGTCCTTCGGGCTTTGGAGGTGGGGCGTCACCGCAGCCCGCACGTCGTCCGTGCGCAGCGCCATCGCCTGCTCTAGGTTGCCGGCCTCGATCGCGCGATTGTAACGCGTAAACAGGGCGAGCAATTGTCGCTGCGTTGCTGGATCCATGGGCCGCGCCTGCGCTGGAACGGCCAGGCACAGCATCACCAGCAGGAGAAGCGCGCGACGCATGTGATACCTCCGGGTAGTTGGCGGCAATATTAGGCGCTCACGCCGATCTTCGCCACGCCGTCGGGACGCCTTTGCACGCCCCGGGGGTTCAATCCCATGCCAGCATCGTCGAGTATTGCCCATGCCGCCGACGGACCCGCCACGCCGCATGATCCTCGTCTGGGACCTGCCCATCCGTTTGTTCCACTGGCTGACCGTTGCCCTGGTCGCCGCGGCATATATCACATGGCGCCTGAACTGGATGGACTGGCACGCTTACGCCGGCGAGGCACTTCTCGCCCTGGTCTTGTTCCGCCTCGCCTGGGGTATCATCGGCAGCGACACCGCCCGTTTCGCGCGCTTCCTCGCCTCGCCGCGCGCCGCCTTCCGGCACCTCGCACACATTTTGCGGCGTGAACCGGACGAGCAGGTCGGCCACAATCCAGCCGGCGGCTGGATGGTGGTGCTGATGCTTGGGCTGCTGCTGGGACAGACGCTGACCGGCATCATTGACAACAACGACGTGGCCGACGCCGGGCCGCTCACTGACATCATGCCGGCCTGGCTGTCCAATCTGATCGACAATCTGCACGGCTGGCTATGGGATGCATTGCTCGCGGCGATTGCGCTCCATGTGATCGCCATCGCGCTCTATGCCGTGGCGAAACGACACAACCTGCTGCGACCGATGCTGACCGGCCGCAAGACGCTTCCCGCGGACGCCAGACCGCCGCGCGTCGCATCGCCTCTATCGGCACTCCTGGCACTGGCGAGCGCCGCCGCCGTGGCGGTGGCGCTCGCCAGCTTCTTCTAGGTGGATCTCAGCTCTTCGGTAGGACGATCTGACCGCGGATCTCGCCGGTCGGGTGATCTTTGGTGTGAACGTTGATGTACATCTCGCCCGCCTTGAGCTGCGTCGCCTGCGCCTCGGTCAGCGTCGCCGAGCCCGAGAACGGGCTCGACAGCGCCGCGCCCTTCTTGGAGAGCCAGATCTCCACGCCGGCGTTCTTGCCTTGGGCCGCGGGACCATGGATATGCGCCATGGTGGCTGCGCTGCTCAGCCCGCTGAATGCGACCGACCAGGTCAGCACCCGTGTGGCTGGATCATACGCCATGTTGGCTGTGCCGGTGCCGGACGTTGTGACCGGCGGCACCTGCTGCGCCCCGGTCAGCGGCACCGAGAAATTCATCGACGCCGCGGTCGCGGCTGTTATCGATCCGGCCCAGGCGACCGGAACCAAAGCTAGCAGAGTGCGGCGTGAGACCGACATAGGCGCTTCCCTTCCTGTGTGTGTGTGTGTGTTAGCCACGACAACCGAAACGTGGCGCCACAGAACTGGTGTCAGGCCGGCCGAACGCAAGGCATGACAAATGAGCTGTGGCCGGTTTTGGGCCGGCCACAGCACGCAACACACACCGGGACGCCAACTACACCGGGCCAGGTTCGCCTGGCTGTGACTCCGGCGGAGACGGCGGAGCCTGGCGGCGTTCCGTCATGAACTGGTCGAACTCCGATTTGTCCTTAGCGAACCGCAACCGATCGAGAAACTCGGCAAATTCCTTTTGTTCCTCCTCCAATCGGCGCAGCGTGTCGGCGCGATACTCGTCGAACGCGCGGTTGCCGCTGGACGGAGGTTTTGCAGCATACCCTCGGACCTGCGCCTGGCTGCGGCACCATTCACGCATTTGCCGCTTCCAGTGGCGCTTCCAGCCGATCCAAGGCGGCGGCGGTGCATCACCCTGCCATCCGGCTCCATAGCCGTCGTGACGGCTGTATCCCCAGCAGCCCATGTGTCTCCCTCCGAATGTGCAAAACAGCAGGATCAAGCCCAGCGGCCACCAGAACATGAAGCCGAGGATCGTCGCGGCGATCCAGATTGCCCGGTTGCCGGAGTGCCAGTGCCAATAGCTCCACCGGGGTTCGTTCCAGGCCGGTCCGGGGCCCCAGGGCGCGGCCCCGACGCCCGAACCGCCATAGCCTGGTTGGTTTGTCGCGTTGGCCATGCTGACCTCATGTGAATGTAAGTGACATTTACATTAGGAAGCGTCCAGCTATTCGTCAAGCGGTTTTTGCGGCGCCGGTCGCCACCGGGTCCTCAGGTCCCGGGGTCGCCTGCGGCCTTCAGCCGCACGGCTACCTGATCCATGACAAGCCAGCCGGCGAACGCGACAGCCCAGGTGCGAAGGTCAAACCGAAGCGAAGCAGACCAGTCGGATCTGGCCTGATCCCGCCGTGACCATGCCCCGCGATAACCACGCAATGCAGGCGCGATCGTTCTGGCGGGTGCATTCCGAACAAACTGCGTTTCGAACCAGAACGCACAGCACAGGACGTCGATCATCGCCGATGCATTGCAATAATGCAGCGCAGCCACGATGCCGGATGTTAGACTCAATCCTGGGGGCCGCTCGGTGAGAACAACGACAGTTGCGCCGGCGCCGTTATCGCCGTCCCATTCTCAGGGACGGCAAAGGCGCTACAGTCCAGCCCCTCGCGTGCCTCATCCAATCCCCATTGCCGGGTCGCACGTGCAAACCGGCGCAGCAACAGATCGGCATATACCCCCTGCCCTGCCATGCGGTGATGGAACCGCGCCTCCGAGAGTGCGCCCCCGCGCGTCTCGCGGACCAGGCTGAGCACGTGCTTCGCCCGGTCGGGGAAATGCGTCGCCAGCCAGTCCTCAAACATCTGCCGCAACTCATGCGGCAGCCGCAGTAGCACATAACCGGCATGCCGAGCGCCGGCCCGCGCAGCAGCTTCCAGGATCTTCTCCATCTCTGCGTCATTCAGCCCGGGGATCATCGGGGCCGTCATTACCCCGCAAGGAATACCGGCGCGGCTCAAACTGGCGATCGCGTTGAGGCGCCGTGCCGGGGTTGCCGCCCGCGGCTCCATCACCCGCGCCAACGCTGGGTTCAGTGTGGTGATCGACACATAGACCCGCGCCAGATTCCGCCTGGCCATACTCGACAGCACATCAAGATCGCGTAGCACACCGGCCGACTTCGTCACGATGCTGACCGGATGGTTAAACCGGTTCAGCACCTGCAGCACCGCGCGCGTGAGCTTAAGGGTCCGCTCCACCGGTTGGTACGGATCGGTGTTCGAGCCAAGCGCCAGCGTGCGCGGCACGTAGCCCGGTTTGCGCAGCTCCTTCGCGAGGAGTTCCGCTACCTCCGGCTTGAAGATCAGTTTGGTCTCAAAATCCAGGCCCGGGGAGTATCCGAGATAGGCATGCGTCGGCCGCGCGTAGCAGTAAATGCAGCCATGCTCGCAGCCTCGATACGGGTTCACCGCACGGTCGAAACCGATGTCGGGTGAAGTGTTCCAGCTTATCGCCGAACGGCTGGAATCTTTGGTCAGCGTGGTGGCGAGTTTCGGCAGTTCGCCGAACTCCGCGGTGAGAGTGTCCCATCCGTCATCGAATGCGCTGGCGACCTGCTGATCGAAACGCACAGGAGGATTCAGCGTCGCCCCGCGTCCTTGCCGCGCCAGTGACGGCATGGTGGCATGCGGGGGCAACTCCGGTGCGCCGGCACGCTCCAGCGCGGCAATGGCCTCGGGATCCGTGTCCCGATCTGTCGGGGCGCGCATGCAATCAGTTCCTTATCTGGTCCGCTGCGACCGCACGATGGCAGAGCCGAACCGGACCGTCAAGAACAAATGAAGAACAGTCGTGCGCCACGAAAGAAGCGATCAAGGATTCGTCATCGCCCGGCAGCTTTTCGCTCATCGATGCCGACCTAAACTTACTAAGACGATCACCCGCGGGAGGGCCCCATGCCGTTCGATGGAAGCGAGTTCATCGCCACGCCTGTCCAAAGCACGCCCGCAAAACCGCCCGCCGGCCGCCCCCTGCAGCTGCTCCGTCAGCTCAGGGAAAGTCTGCGTGCGCGCGGCCGCAGCTTGCCCTTTGCGGTACCACCCGACGCTCCTGCATCGTCACCCGACGCCAGCACGATCCAGGTTCTCGGTCTGGCGCGTTCGCTGATCCAGGACGAGCGCCATTGGATCCAGCGCCGTTACGAGACGCTGGATGGCCGCCGCTGCGCGGTTGGCGCCGTGCGCGCGGCAGTGCGCTTGCTTGGTATGCGCGCCGGTCCGGTCGATCCGCACCACGCGCTGCTGATGGTCGCGGTGTCGCGCGGCTTCACCGACATCGAGAAAATGAACGACCACTCGACGCACGCTCAGGTGATCTCGGCGTTCGACGAGGCGATCTACCGCCTGCGCAGTACATAGCAGGATCGGTCATTCGGCTCGCCCGACTCCCCTGCCGCCTGCTATGCGGCGGGAGTGGCGAACTTCGCATTGGAAAAGGCGGCTGGCGGGCGTGTTGCAGGCGTCGATGAGGTCGGACGCGGCCCATTGGCGGGTCCGGTGCTCGCGGCTGCTGTCGTCTTCCCAACCGGCGTGCCGCGCAAATTGGCGGGGTTGCTGGATGACTCGAAGAAGCTGACCGCCGAACAACGCCTCGCCGCCTTCATGGCGCTGCACGCTTCCGGACGGGCGGAAATCGGCGTGGGCGCGGCATCGGTCGGCGAAATCCATCGCCTCAATATCCTCCGCGCCGCCATGCTTGCGATGGAGCGCGCGATCGCCCACCTGCCCGCCCCGCCTGACCTGGCACTGGTTGATGGCAATCGGCCTCCGGACCTGCCCTGCCCGGTGCGCTGCGTGGTCGGCGGCGATGCACGCTGCCTGTCGATCGCCGCGGCATCGATCGTTGCGAAGGTGCTGCGCGATCGCGCGATGACACGGCTTGCGGTGCGCTTCCCCGGATACGGTTGGGACACGAATGTTGGCTATGCCACGGAATTCCATCGCGAGGCACTGCAGCGGCTCGGTCCGACCCGCCACCACCGACCGGATTTCGGTTCGGTCGCGCAGCTCACTCTCGATCTGACCGACTGATGGCCCCCCCGGCCGGCGTGCCAACCGTCACCACGGCCGCTATAGTCGGGTCCGTGGCGTGACACCGACGGGAGGAAAGCATGACCAAGTTCACCTGGGAGCACATCCATCTGCGTTCGCCGGATCCGGCGGCCACCGCGCAGTGGTACGAGGACAAGCTGGGCGCCGAGGTGATCCGCACGCCGCAACCGGACGGTTCGACGCGCATCGACCTGAACCTCAGCGGCCAGAAGGTGTTCATCGCCCGTGCCGATCCGGCCAGTACGGGGCCGTCACCGCAGACGCCTTACATGGGCCTCGATCATTTCGGCATGACAGTGGACAACATCGAGGCTGCCGTCGCCGATCTGAAGCGCAAAGGCGTGGCCTTCACCATGGAGCCGAAGACGATCCGTCCCGGCGTGCGCATCGCCTTCCTGACGGCACCGCAGAACGTCTCGATTGAACTTATCCAGCGCGGATAGCGCAGCAGCGTGGTCGCCCTCGTGGCGAGGGTCCACACACTCTCGCTCCGCAATTCGCGAATATGTCGATGGCCGGCACAAAGCCGGCCATGTCGGGTGGGAGCGTGTGGGTCCGCCACCGCACGGTCAGGCCGCCTCACCCGCCCTGATTGGCACAAGGTTCGACAGAAAGATCTCCGCGCAGGCACGCCATGAATAGCCTTCAGCGTGCGCGCGACACGCGGTGCGATCGGCACTCAGCGCCTCCAAAGCCGCCGTGCGCAGATCGGCATTCATGGCCCCGATCGTGCCGTTCGCATTGGCCATGACATCCATCGGTCCAGTGACCGGGTAAGCAGCGACTGGCGTGCCGCACGCCAGCGCCTCCAGAATCACCAACCCAAACGTGTCGGTCAGCGAGGGAAATACGAACACATCCGCGCCGGCATAAGAACGTGCCAATGCCTCCCCGTAGCGCGGGCCGACGAACACCACGCCCGGATACGACCGGCGCAGCTGCTCCAGCTGTGGTCCGCCGCCCACCACCACCTTCGAGCCGGGTAGATCGAGATCGAGGAAGGCGTCGATGTTCTTTTCCACGGCGACCCGGCCAACGTACAGAAACACCGGTCTCGGCAGACCCCAATCCTCACGCGGTTCCGGCTTGAACAAATCGAGGTCCACACCGCGCGTCCAGGGACGGATATTTTGGAAGCCGCGCCGCGCCAGCTCGGTGCGAAGCGATTCGGTCGCCACCATGATGCCCTCGCCGGCACCGTGGAACCGTCGCATCCAAGCGTAGATCGGACGGGTCGGAATATGCATCCGAGCGTTGATGTATTCAGCGAACCGCGTATGAAACGCGGTGGTGAATGCGAAGCCGTGCCGGCGGGCCCAGCTGCGCGCGGCAAGGCCGAGTGGCCCCTCGGTGGCGATGTGTAACGCGTCAGGGTTGAAAGTCTCGATCTTGCGCACGAGGCGTCGCCGCGGCAGCAGCGACAGTGCGATGTCTGGATAGGTCGGACACGGTACGGTACGGAACTGGTCTGGGCCGATCACCGCGACCACGTGGCCCATAGCCCGGAGTTCATCGGCGACAATACTGAGCGTGCGCACGACGCCGTTCACCTGCGGCGTCCAGGCATCTGTCACAATCATGATGCGATGCAAAGCAGCGGGCGGCAGCATCCGATCAGTTCCTGCAGCCGCTCCAACACCGGTGTCAGGCAGTTTGCGTCATCCGCGCCCTCGGCGCAAAGAACGACAGCCTGTTCAACGCGGCCCAATCGATCAGCTCGAGCCGCCCGTCATGATGTTCCACCAGCGCCGTGCAGCTCTCCACCCAGTCGCCATCGTTGATGTACCAAACGCGCCCCACTTTGCGCATCTGCGCCTGGTGGATGTGCCCGCACACCACGCCATCGAATCCACGCCGCTCTGCTTCGTGTGCGAGGGCATATTCAAAGCGGTCTATCGCCTTCACCGCTTCCTTGACCTGCCGCTTCAGCCAGGCCGACAGCGACCAGTAAGGATAACCGAGCCGCCGGCGACATGCATTGAAATAACGGTTCACCGTCAACGCGAGCGTATAAGCCCAATCGCCAAGCAGGGCGAGGACCTTCGCGTAGCGCACCACTGAGTCGAATTCGTCGCCGTGCAGTACCAAGAGGCGCGTACCGTCCGCGGTGACATGCACCGCCTCCTGCCGCAGCTTGATGCCAGAGATTTCCAGCCCGAGCGGCAGCCAGGCCCGGAACATCTCGTCATGGTTACCCGGAATGTAGGTGACCTGCGTGCCGCCGCGCGCATGACAGACGATCTGCCGCAATACGTCGTCATGATTTTCGTCCCAGTACCAGGACTTACGCAGTCGCCATCCGTCGATGATATCGCCGACAAGGTAGAGATACTCGCAGGACGCACGCCGCAAAAAGTCAGCAAGAAAATCGGAGCGGCAGCCACGGGTGCCCAGGTGCGTGTCGGAGATGAACACGCTGCGGTAAGCCGGCCGCCCGCCCGTTGTGGATAACGCGTTCATGCGAGGCGAGCGCATACGGTGATTCGCACGGTTTGCGGATTAACATTTCGTGACGCGACGGGATTTTACATCTCTTAGTGAAAGTAACGCCGCAGTCATCGTAACGTCATCAAAGCGACGCAGAATCCTGGCAGCAAGGCAACTTCGCAGTGCAGGAAACCGCCGATTTACCCGATTCTCTTAGGGCCGTACGTTCGGCCATGGTAATCGTCTTCAATCCGGTCGCCGGGCGTCGTCGTGCCGCCTTGCTGTGGCGGGTACTCGACGTGCTCGTCGCAAACGGCGTGCGGCTCGACGTCGCGCAGACACATTGCGCCGGTCACGCCGCGGCACTGGCACGCGAAGCGGTTGCCGGCGGTGCCCCCATGGTCGTGGCTGCCGGCGGCGACGGCACGATTGCCGAAGTCGCCAGCGTGGTCGCGGGGACAAAAGTGCCGCTCGGTGTGATTCCGCTCGGCAGCGCCAACGTGTTGGCACACGAATTATCGTTGCCGTTCACGCCGCGCGCCGTGGCGGCCGCTCTGGCATTTCGCCGCACCCGTCGGGTCTGGCCTGGCGTGATGTGCGCAGGCAACGACAAGCGTGTATTCGTGCAGATGCTGAGCGTCGGATTCGATGCGCAGGTTGTGCATCGCTTGCAGGTGCCGCTGAAGCAAATCTTCGGCCGTGGCGCCTACGTGCTGCACTCGCTGCGAGAGTCAATACGCTACCGCTATCCGCCCATCACCGTGCGCGTGGACGGTCAGGAGATGCAGGTAGCAAATGTCATCGTCAGCAAGGGCCGGTTTTACGGAGGACATTACCTGCTGGCGCCGGATGCGCGCCCGGCCGAGCCTGGATTCTCCGTCGTCCTCTTCTCGCATCGTGGCCCCGGGGCGATGCTGCTGTACGGTGCAGCGCTGCCGGTCAACATGCTCGGTCGCGCCCCTGGCGTAACGCACATGCGGGCGCAGCGGGTCGAAGTAGTCGGTAACGAGGCGATCCCCGCACAGGCAGATGGTGATGCGGCGGGCTTCACGCCGCTGTCAGTGACGGATGCGGATGGACCGATTGAAGTGGTGGTTGAATAACGACAGTTCGCCCGCGCTTTGCCCCTCACACGGATCGCTCTCCTCCGCGAGGCCTTCTGCCGGTTGGGCGAGGTGTCATGAGCTGGCCAGCGCCTGATCCAGATCGGCGATCAGATCCGCCGCCGTCTCCAAACCAATCGAGAGCCGTATGACATCGGGCCCCGCACCGGCCGCAAGCCGCTGCTCGTCCGTCAGCTGTCGGTGTGTTGTCGACGCGGGATGAAGGATCAGACTTCTCGTATCACCAATATTTGCGAGATGCGAGAACAGCCGCACGGTTTCCACCAGCCTCACGCCCGCATCGTAACCGCCCTTAACGCCGAAGGTGAAGACCGCACCGGCACCTTTCGGCAGGTATCGTTTCGCCAGCGTATAATACGGGCTCGATTCCAGGCCCGCGTAAGACACCCAGACGACGCGCGGGTGCGCCGCGAGGAACTCCGCCACCTTCTGCGCATTCGTGCAGTGACGTTCCATGCGTACATGCAGGGTTTCGATGCCGGTGATCGTCAGGAATGCGTTCATCGGCGCCAGCGTTGGGCCGAAGTCGCGTAGCGCAACGGCGCGTGCTTTCGTGGTGAAGGCAAAGTCACCGAAATTTTCGTAAAAGCGCAATCCGTGATAAGCAGGTTCGGGCTCGGTCAGAGCCGGGAACTTGCCCCCTTGCGCCCAATCGAACTTACCGCTTTCGACCACAATGCCGCCGAGCGAATTGCCGTGCCCATCAAGAAACTTCGTCGTCGAGTGGGTGACGATGTCGGCGCCATACTCGATTGGTCGGCACAAATACGGGGTTGCCAGCGTGTTATCGACGATCAGCGGGATGCCGGCATCATGTGCCACCTTGGCTACCGCCTCCAGATCGACGATGATGCCGCCCGGATTGGCCAGGCTTTCGATGAAGATCGCCTTGCAGCGCGGCGTCACCGCGCGCCTGAAGTTCTCCGGATCGGTCGGATCGACAAAGTGGCAGGCCCAGCCAAGCTTCTTGAACGACAGGCCAAATTGTGTAAGCGACCCTCCATACAAATTACGCGAAGCGACAAATTCATCGCCCGGCTCCATCATCGTCGCGAACACCAGGAACTGCGCCGCGTGGCCAGATGCCGCCGCGACCGCGGCGCGGCCGCCTTCCAGATTAGCGACGCGTTCTTCCAGTACCGCGACGGTCGGATTGGTCAGGCGTGTGTAAATGTAGCCGAAATTATGGAGGTTGAAGAGTGATGCGGCGTGATCGACGTCGTCGAAAACATAAGCGGTGGTCTGAAAGATCGGCGTTGTGCGCGCACCGGTCGTGGCGTCCGGCGCGGCGCCGGCATGAATCGCGCGGGTGTCGAAGCCATAGCTGACATTGTGCGTCGGCATCGGGCGCGGCTTTGCGTGGCGCTCGGTCGGCGCCTCGGGCGCGCGGTTACGAATGATGTTGGAGTTGACACCGCTCCACGACAGCTCGCCTCCCAGGCGACCAAATTCAATCTTTGGGCAGCGGTTCATGATCACTTCGATGCCAGCAGCCTCGGCCCGCGCCGCTGCTTCGTCGTTGCGAATGCCAAGCTGCATCCACACGACTTTCGCACCGACAGCAATGGCATCTTCAATAATTGGCGGAACCTGGTCGGAGGGGCGAAAGATGTCGACCATGTCGATCTTGTCGGGAATGTCGCGCAGGGAAGCATAGACGTGCTCGCCCTGCAGTTGCTGACCCGCCGCAGCGGGGTTCACCGGAATGACGCGATAGCCCTTACCTTGCAGGTACTTCATGACGAAGTAACTCGGCCGGTTCCAATTGGTTGAGGCGCCGACCATGGCAATGGTCCGCACGGTGGACAGAATGCCGCGAATTTTCGCGTCAGCGTACGGAATCGGTTCGATCGCGGTCATGGTACCTCCTGTACACCCACCGCGCGCGGCGGGAGAGGTTGTCGCAGAGGGCCGAGCGACCCGCCGCCGCTACCTTCCTGCGTTATACCCCTCGCCCTCACCGCTTGGCATCTCGACCTGTCCGGCGAAGCCGGAGAGATGCTTGGTCTTCATCGGTTCTGCCAGTTCGGCTTCCGCTTTTCCGCGAACGCCTTCGGCCCTTCGATGTAATCCTGGCTCTCCAGGTTCTCCCGCTGCGCCGGATAAACCGTCCGCATCGCCTTTTCCAGGTTCGCGTCGCCGAGGCCGCGATAGACGGCCTGCTTCGATGCGCGCACCGCCTTGGGCGAGCACTCCAGGATAAGACCGGCCCAGCGTTTTGCGGCCGCGAGCGCCTCACCCTGCGGCACGACTTCAGTCACGAATCCGAGTTCCGAACCCTCACGCGCGGAGACGCGCCGCCCGGTCAGGATCATCCCCATCGCCTTTTTCATCGGGATGATGCGCGCCAGCCGGTGCACCCCGCCACCGCCGGCAATCAGTCCCACACGCGGTTCCGGTAGCGCGAACAGGGCATTCTCAGCAGCGATGATGATGTCGCAGGCCAGCGCTGTTTCGAATCCTCCGCCCATCGCCCAGCCGTTCACCGCGGCAATCAGTGGCTTGTCGAGGTTGAACCGATGGGTAATGCCGGCGAAGCCGTTCGGCCCGTTCGGGCGTCGCCGTCCGGCCGCCTGAACCTTCAGGTCGTTGCCGGCCGAGAACGCGCGATCACCGGCGCCGGTGATGATGCCGACCCACAGATCGTCGCGCGCGGCGAATTCATCCCACACCGTGGCGAGTTCGTCGTTCGCATCCGCGTGCAGCGCATTCAACACCTCCGGACGGTTCAGTGTCACCGTGCGGATGCGTCCCTCATCGTGGACGATGCAGTATTGGTGGGTCATACTCGCATGTCTGCCGTTTCATGGGGGAACGCGCCGCGCGGCGCACGCTGAGGACCGACGCACAGGTAGTCCCCCCGGTTCTTCCCCTCACCCCCGGCGCCGCCGCACGTCGACCTCTCGTGCATCACGGGGAGGCGCCGATCGCGGCGGCTTCATCCGCCGATGACCGCGTCCCGGCGCAATTTGCCCAGCTCCTCACGATCCAGCCCGAGCCAATCCGCCAAGGCTTCCTCGCTATGCTGGCCCAGGAGCGGCGCGGTGCTGATCGGCGGGGTGCGGCCGGAGAACCGTACCGGCCAGCCGCTCATCGTATATGGCCCGACCACCGGATGTTGCATCGTCTGGCGGATACCGCGCTCCTCGAAGCTCTTGTCGTTCGCAAGTTCCATCGTGTCCATAACGGCGCCAGCCGGAATCGTTGCGCTGGCGACCAGGTGCATCGCCTCGTGCTTGTCATGCTGGCGGGTCCACGCCGCAACGATGGCATCGACTTCCTCGCGTCGCTCGGTGCGCGCTTCGGGCGTGGCGTAATTCGGATCGCCGAT
Organism: Acetobacteraceae bacterium; assembly: GCA_030037665.1. GTDB lineage: Bacteria > Pseudomonadota > Alphaproteobacteria > Acetobacterales > Acetobacteraceae > JASHVB01. The sequence goes on along the minus strand of JASHQG010000097.1, from coordinate 13,830 downwards.
CAGATCTTCGCGCCCCATCACCTTCAGCAGACGATTCCAGTGCTCGGGATTGGCGCGGCTGGTGTAGATGTAGACATAGTCATTCGGACCACCGCCCTTGCACGGATAAACCCCGATCGGCGGATTGCCGCCTCCGACGGTCTTCGATCCGGCACGCGGCGCGGGCTTGCCGGTGCGCTCCATATAAGTGAACGAATTGCGGATGTAGTGCAGGATCGAATCCTGCATCGCGAGTTGCAGGTGCTCGCCCTCACCGGTGCGCAACTTGCGCACATAGGCCGCGAGCACGGTGATCGCCATCAGCATGCCAGTGCCGGTGTCACCGATCGTCGCACCTGGCTTGCAGGGCGGACCGTCTTCCTCGCCGGTGATGCTCATCAGCCCACCAGCGGCCTGCGCGATCATGTCGAATGCCAGGCTCTTCTCGAACGGACTGCCGGCTCCGAAGCCTTTCGTCTGACAGTATATGATGCCGGGGTTGATCGCACGGATCACATCCGGCCCGAGGCCAAGCCGCTCAATCGCGCCCGGCGCGAAGTTCTCACAAAACACGTCGGCATGCCTGGCCATCTGCTTGATCAGATCGACGCCGCGCGGACTCTTCAGATCAACCGCGAGCGAGCGCTTATTGGCATTATATTGCAGGAAGTAGTACGCGTCCTGGCCCGGCTTGCCGCCGGCGGTTCGGCCGGGATCGCCCGCCTTCGGATTTTCCACCTTCACGACGTCGGCGCCCATCCAGGCCAGCGCTTCGGTGCAGGATGGACCCGCCTCGAACTGGGTCAGGTCAAGAACCTTCATACCTGTCAGGCACGCCTCGGGCCTGGTGCTCATGACTCGGACTCTCCCCTCATACCATCTTGCCTCAGCTTACCCTCAGGTGTGAATTTGCGTAAGCCCGTGCCCTCAGCGGTCGCGCCGCGGGCGATTCGCCACCTTCGGTCCGGAAACGAACAGATGATCCGTGGCCAAGGAAAGCCAGCCCCGGCGGTCGCTCAGGAAGTCCTCGCCGAGCAATGCATCGGCCTCCAAAGCGTCATCCGGCACGACCTCGATCTGAGGGCGGTGAATCGTAACCGAACCGATGCGCAATTCATGGAACCGATGAAGCGGCACGCGCATCATACCCGGCGAAGCACCGTACAGCCGGATCAGCGGATCTGAATGCATCTTGTGCGGCGACAAGCCTGTCCGGCGGGCAAACGAAGCTCTGACGACGTCGAGTTGCGCACCCGTGTCAAGGATCGCCGTGCCACGTTGGCCATCCAGATCGACCGGTACGACCATCAGGTCGCGCGTCCGACCGAGCCCGGTGATTTCCATCGCGGGTTGCCGCCATGGGGGCAGCGCATCGGGGCAGCCACGGACGCGGTACAGCGTCAGTTGATGCGCCGGCAGATCGATGTCCATGTCGAACGCCAGCAAAATGTCTGCACCGAGCAGGCCGTCGATACGCGGGCCAGAAAAACGATCGAGCGCGAAGCGGCCTACCGCGACACGATCGACCGGGAAATGCGCGCCGCCAAGGTCGATACCCGGGACAGCCAGATCCCGACTGGCACTCATCCCGGCAACCCCAATCGTGCGTGTGACGTACTGTACGGTATACGGCAGGCCGAGCCGCGCGGCCGCAGCCTCGGTCAACGTCGTCCGCTCGGACCCGGTATCCACCAGCAACCGCAAGCGATGGCCATTGATGCGCGCGGGGACGAACATCAGGTGGCCGGCGCTCTCGAGTGGCATTCGAGACAGGGGAACCAACGCACAGGACACCTGGTTTGCGCATGCCGGGAGAAGCAGCACCAGGAGTACGCAGACCGAAATTCGCATCACGCCGCCAGTGTGCCGAAGCGGGCCGTCAAGGACCAGAGCAGTGCGGTGCGCACACCACGTCACGTTAATGCAAGGAGCGTCTGCGACGAAGCGGTCCCTGTTGTGATTCCATTTCCATGATCCGAACTGGGTTTCCCCCGATCAAGCAGGAGGACCGCTCCGGTCGTTGCAATGACAGAAGCGCCGTTATCCGTGGCGCCTGACGAATGCCTTCAGCATGGCCAACGCACGCTGCGAATTCGCCGAATCCGGGAAGTTACGCATGAATGTGTGCTTCTCTCCGGGGAACAGGGTGAGCTCCAGCTGCCCACCTGCGTTGCGCCAACCTGCCGCGAGACGTTCGGCGACTTCGTTCGGGACCCATTCGTCGGCATCGCCCTGGAACACCCAGGCCGGCGGGGTCTCCACCTTTTCGCCGCGCTCCAGAATCAACGGCGGACTGCCTTCCGACATCGCCGTCTCGGCGCCCCAGAACCGGTGATGCGAATCCAGCATCGTAGTGTTGCTCTGTTCGCGTGCGATGCCATAACGCAGCAGCGGGCACAGCACGCCCCAGGCCGAGATCACGAACGCCACGCTGGCATCCGGGCCGCCAGGTAAAGGATGCGCTGCGTAACGCGGATCGTTCGGCCGCATCGCCGCCAGCATTACCTGGTGGCCGCCGCTCGACGTGCCGAACAAGCCGACCCGCTCGGCCCGTGCGCCGAACTCCGCGGCGCGGGACTTGAACCAGCGCACGCCATAGTTGATGTCCTGCAGTGACCCTGGATACGCCGCGTCCGGCGGCATGCGGAAATCCAATGACAACGTCATGATCCCATCGCGCGCCAGGTCTCGCGCCAGCGGCGCATTGTTCATCCGGTCACTGCTCACCCAGGCGCCACCGTGCACTTCGACGATCGCGGGGAACGGGCCCTCGCCGCTGGGCCTGTATAGCCGTGCCAGCAACCCTGGCCGGTATTCGATGTCCTGTTCGGTTATTTGTTCGATAACCGCGTCATTCATGGCGGTCTCTCCCTTAATGTCTGTCCGCGAAGTTCAGGAGTGTTCGGTGTCGGTTTGCATTTTGATCCTGAGGCCGTTGGCTTGCCCTAATCCCATGCTCGGCACCGATTTGCGAGGTGCCCGATCCAGATGTCGACGACCGACAACCAGGTCCGATACGACCGGAGCGAGCTCGGTGATGCGAGCGACCTGACCGAGGCGGAGTGGTCACGCGTCGAGCGGCTGATTTTGCCGGCCAGGCGCGGCGGGCGCAAGCGCGAGGCGACCATCGGTAAGGCGGTCGGCCGCGTCATGTCGATTCTGAGCACCGGCCGCCGGTGACAGTACTTGCCGAAGGACCTGCTGCCGAAGAGCACGGTGCATGGTTATTTCACCCGATGGGACTGCGATGAAACGTTGCGAAAGGTCCACGATTGAATCCATCCCGCGCGTCGCCTGCGAGCCGGACAAGAAGCCAGTCCGAGCGCGGACGTCGATGACGGTCAAAGCGCGCAAAACGCTGAAACGGAGGGGGCTTGCGCTGATGCAAAAGGCTATGAGGCCGAGAAGAAGATCGGCGGCAGGAAGCGGCACATCCTGATCGCTACGTGGGCCTGTGGATGGGCACGGTGATACATCAGACAATTATTGAGGGTCGGGATGGCAGGGATCTGGTGCTTGGCGCCGACGTATCATTACGCCAGCCCTGGTTGCGTCATTGCATCCTCCCAAAGCCCCGGACGGGCCCTGATCGCCGCGAAAGTGTTGATATTTTGCGGCAGCATCGCGACTCGCACGGGAAACATTGTTTCACATTATATGCGGCCCCGCTCGGATTGGACGTTGCCATCCGGCTGAGCGGCCCCCAGCAGCTTGAGGTCGGCCAATCAAGAACAAGGCTCGTTTGGCTCTGCCGCTTTCGCTGGCGGACATCGGCTGCCTCAAGCGCCGGTCGCCCCTGATGCAAAGCTGTGCCGGTGGCTATAGCCGAAGTAGATCACCAACCCGAGAATTAGCCAAACCACCAAGCGGAGCCAGGTGGCCAGCGGCAGCCCAAGCATGAGTAGCACAGAGAAGAATATGCCGAAGAGTGGCACCCATGGCACCCCCGGCGTGCGAAATGGCCTACCAACGCGGGGTGCGGTGCGGCGCAGATGGATAACGGCGATGCATACCAGAACAAAAGCGAACAGAGTTCCGATGCTGACCATCTCGCCCAGCAGTCCGATAGGGAACATCCCGGCTATCACGGCGACCACGATGCCGATCACCGCTTGGCTTGCGATCGGAGTGCGGAACCGCGGATGCACGTTGCTGAACAGCGGCGGGAGCAGGCGATCATGCGCCATTGTGAACAAGATCCGAGCCTGCCCAAACAGCAGCACGAATATCACTGTCGTCAAGCCGGCGAGGGCTGCGAACTTGACCAAGATAGCAAGCCACGTGATGCCGGTGACATCGATCGCCACCGCAACCGGATCGGCGACAGCAAGCTTATGATAGGGGACCATTCCAGTCATCACCAGCGCCATCCCGATATAGAGGATGGTGCAGATGACCAGAGAGCCGAGGATGCCAATTGGCATATCCCGCTGCGGGCGCCGCGCCTCCTGGGCCGCGGTCGAGACCGCGTCGAACCCAATATAGGCAAAGAATACCACCGACGCCCCCCGCAGCACGCCGCTCCAACCGAAACTGCCGAACTCACCATTGTTCTCGGGTACGAAGGGGAACCAGTTCTTAGGACGGACATACGCGGCTCCGACGACGATTACCACCGCGACCACGAACAACTTGAATGCAACCATCGTGCTGTTGACACGTGTCGATTCACGCGTACCTAACATCAGCAGGATAGTAAGCACGGCGACGACAAAGACCGCGGGAACGTTAAACACCGCCGTCCCTGTCGTGCCATTTGCGACAGCCACCACCTGGCCGGTCGCGTCCGACCATTGCGGCGGAACATAGATACCGAAATTCCTCAAAAGGCTAACGAGGTAACCGGACCAGCCGACTGCGACCGTTGACGCGCCCATTGCATACTCGAGGATCAGGTCCCAACCGATGATCCAAGCGAATATCTCGCCCACGGTCGCATAGGCGTACGTGTAAGCACTTCCCGATATCGGGATCATCGCAGCCATCTCTGCGTAGCAGAGACCGACGAAGGCGCAGGCGACGCCGGAAAGCACGAACGAGAGAGAGATCGCTGGACCGGCGTAACTGGCTGCAGCCTTGCCGGTAAGCACAAAGATTCCTGCGCCAATGATGCAGCCGATCCCGAGACTGATCAATGACAGAGGACCGAGTGTTTTCGTCAGGCTCCTGGGGCCATGCTCCTCGGCACCCGATGCAAGGTCTTCTAGCGACTTGCGAGCGGTATATCGTGTAATCGACATTTGCCGTCTCCTTAGTCGGACCGATTGGGCGGGCCCACATTGGGCTTCACCCTCGCTTCCTGCAACCGGCATGCAACGGCGAGAGCGGGCCCCGGCGATGTTTGACCACAACCAGCATTGTGCAGGATATCCCTGCATTCTCTCGCGCTGAAGGCCGCAGTGTCTGGCCCTGAAGTTCACGAGTCTTCGGAGTCGATTGGCATTTTGACCGTGAAGCCGTTGGCTTGACCTGATGCCAGGCTTCGCACCGATTCGCGAGGTTCCGCGATCGAGCAAAGCCGGTCAGGCCGCGACTGAACGCCGAGAACGTCAACCGGTCCGACCGTGGGTTCAACGTGCTGCCACGGCGCCGTGCTGTGAAGGAGAAATTCGCCCGGCCCGGCCGTTGCCTCCGGCTCGCAAAGGATTTCGAATGCTTGGCGCACAATGCCCTGGCGCTTCTTCGCTGGGCATCGGTGCGACTCATGGTGCGTCCGCTCAGTAATTCCTCATGAGCTTTCCGGCCACTTAGAATTTTCCCTCTGCGACGAAGCGGTCGATCCTGCGTAGCTGGAACAGCCAGCGCCCGTCCCGTTTCACCATATCATCCGCATAGCCACCGGCCGAGCTGACCCTTGGCCCCGCATCGGTGTTCTGCGCCACGATCCAGTTCGAACGAACGGTGGCGTGGTCACCGTTCAGTTCGATGACGATATTGGTGGTAAGGTGCACGCCGCGCGGTTGCGGTGCACTGCCTTTCCGGAGGCTCCGCGCATGTTCCACGATTCCCGCGTGGCCGGTGCCCTTGCCGAAATCGGTGTGCCACGTGCCGTCCTCGGCGAAAAGCGCGGCCATTGCTTCGAAATCGCCGCTGTCGAGGTAAAAGCAATAGCTTCCCAGGACCTCGCGGATCGCGTCCTTTTCCTCCAGTGCACTTGCCATCGCTCATCTCCCGCTTGACATTCGCCCGAGCCTACACCGGCGCTGCCGGCGCGGTGACCGCGTCACAGCGCAGCCGGGCGGATGGCGAATTCGACGCTTCCTCCAGCGCCGCTAGAATGCGCGCAGTGTGTCGCCACGCGACCGGGCCCGACTCTCTGCCGAGAAAGATTTCCCAGGCTTTGTCCGGCGCGCGTTCCCCTGCCTGCGCTGCCTCGATGCGACGCGCACGAACAGCCAACGCCGGACTGATGCCCGCCTGAGGTTGCTCCGGATAGTAGCAGAACATACACATCAGCCGGTGTACTCCAGGATATGCATCCCCTTCCCCCAGCGGTCGATCAGATACAACCGCCCATCCGCATCACAGCCGATGTCGTTTGATTGCACGGGACGCTCGCTGTCGCTCTGCGCCGGCACGAAGCAGCCTTTCTCCTTCGGGCGCAATGGATCGGATACATCGACTGCGCGGAGACCGGCGTTGAAGTACGTGATGAACACCGTATTGGACCATGGGCCTTCGTCGGTCACATTCTCCAGGATGTTATGCGCGCCGAACCGGCCGCCGCGGTTGAAGTATTTCTCGCGCTCGGGGAACCAGGTGGCGACAGGCGTGGGATTGGTCTCGTCGCGGATATCGACGACCCACATGAACTGGCTGTCCCAATAGTTCTGCCGCCCGCGCGCTTCGTCGGTCACGACGAGGTATGGCCGATTACCAATCGGCCACGCTGTATGGGTACAGCCGACAAATGGCGGCGACCAGCAGACATGACCGAGCAGCTTCATGTCGCCGATGTTGGAGCAGTCGATCACCGCGACGCCACCACCCCAGAACGCGGCAAACATGCGGTTGTGGCGAATCATCGGCGGGCCGTGGAAGGTGACGGCACGCTCGTTCGGGTGCGGATCGTTCGCCGGTTCCGCGTCGGGATCCTTCTGCCACGGCAGGCCCCAGATGCCGACCACGCGCGGGTCCAGCGGATTGCTGATGTCCATCGTCCAGATCACGCGTCTCTTCCAGCCGGGCGCGTCGGAGGGGAAGAATGCCAGGTGTCGTTGATTATCGACGCCGAAGCGATGTGGGCCGCTGCCAGGCATGTCGACGAAGCCGACCTGCCGCGGCTCGTGCGGAATGGAGATATCGAAGATGTAGAAGCCGCCTCGCGCATTGGCGCCGGCATCGCCGGGCAGGCGTTCCGAATTCACATAGAGCAGATTTTCATGCACGTAACGCAGCTTGTGCATGTGCACACCCGGTGGGGCGCGGAATTCCCAGACTTTGCGTGGTCTGCGCGGATCGGTGACATCGTGGACGGTGAAGCCCTCGATGCCGTCATACGATGATCCGCCGATCGCGCCGACATAGGCATGGCCGTTCCGCACTTCGACCAGACTGCCGCCGCCCCAGCCCGCGGATCGATCGTGGCCGATCAGACGGAAGTTGCGGGCTTCCTGCGCGATCATCGTTGGCGGACCCCTCCCAGGTGGCGGCCTGGGTATGGTGCGGCGTAACGACGGGAGTGGCAAATGCCAGAGGCGGTGGTGTGCGTTCCCCGCCAGCCCGTCACCCCACCCGCCCGGGATGAGAGACCTCTTCGTTGCAGGTTTCCGGTGGGCGGTCGGAGAAGTTCTTCCACCTAGCGGGGCGCACGGCGGCGAAGCGAGCTCCCGCGGGCGAGCGCTTCGGCTCCGCACGCCTTGCAACGCAAGCGGGACGGGGCGTTTCAGAGACTGGAAGGAAGAACGTGACTATCAAAGTCGATCGGCTTCAGCCCGAAGGCATGAATGTGCGTATGCCGGCCGGGCGCCATCGTATTCGCATGGCGTAACGCTCAGTGGCACCGGCAGGATCGTATTCCTTGCCGGCCAGTTCACTCGTGACATCGACGGCCGCTGTGTCGGTATCGGCGAGATGCGTGCGCTCATGGAGCACAACTTGAGAATTTCGACCGATGCCTCGAGGCGGCGGGCGTAACACGGGCAGGTGCCCTGCAGACCAAACGCGTATGCCACCGGTTTCGGCGGGTCCCGGAAAAGCACCGACGCGGGCATACGCTAGTTCGGCGTCGCGATGCCGACCAGCACGACGGCCGGCGTCACGCGCCTGGCGAGACCGGACTTCATGATCGAGATCGAGGCCGTGGCGGTTCATAACCGATGAACCGCGGCTGCCGGAGCCTCCCCGTCACCGAGGGGCAGCTGTTGGGCAGGTAGCGACCGACATTCCTGGACGCGGGCCACACGACCGCACTCCGTCATGGCAGAGCGCGATCGCCATCACGCATTCGTTGCCGCGCCGGTCCACACTTCCCGGTAGAGGGCCACAATCTGCCCTGCATCCGGGACGCGCGGATTGTTGCCCGGGCTGCCCGACGCCAGCGCCTGCTCCGCCATCAGCGCCATCTTGGTGTTCCAGTCCGCTTCCTTGATCCCGTAATCAGCCGGCGTGGGCACTGACAGTTCCTTGTTCCACGTCTGCAGCCCGGTGATCAGCTTCGCCGCTGCCGCAGCGTCTCTATCGCCCGCCGCGGCGAAGCCGACCCGGCGCGCCGCCTCGGCATAGCGCGCCTCGGCGCCGGCAACGGAATAGCGCGTCACCGCCGGCAACAGCATCGCGTTCGACAACCCATGCGGCACGTGAAAATGCGCGCCGATCGGCCGCGACATGCCGTGAACAAGCGCGACTGACGAGTTGGAGAACGCCAGCCCCGCCTGGGTTGCACCCAACATCATGCCCTCGCGAGCGCCCGCGTTGCGCGGTTCGGCATAGGCGGTGCGGATGTGCCGGCCGATCAGTTCCATCGCAGACAGAGCAAGCGCGTCGCTGAATGGATTGGCACGCTTCGAGACGAACGCTTCCAGTGCATGTGTGAAACTGTCGATGCCCGTATCGGCGGTGGTGCGCGCCGGAACGGTGTACGTCAGTTCGTAATCGACGACCGCTGCCAGCGGCAGAGCGCCGAAACCGGCGATCAGCATCTTCTCGTCATGCTCGGTATCGGTGATGACGGTGAACCGCGTGCACTCGCTGCCAGTGCCCGCCGTGGTCGGGATGGCGATGATCGGTACCGCGCCTTTGTCGGCGGCGACCGGTGCTTTGTAGTTGCGCATCTTTCCCCCACCCGCGGCCAGGATGGCCATGCCCTTCGCGGTGTCGATTGGTGAGCCGCCGCCGAACCCGACCAGGCAGTCGTAATGGCCCTGACCGAAGACCTTGACGCCGGCCTCGATCACCATGTCGGTGGGGTCGGACACGGTGTCTGCAAACACGCTCGGCGCCATGCCCGCTGCGGTCAACGGTTCCACCACGCGTTGAATGAGGCCCGTGGAGACCATCACCGGGTCGCTCACCACCAGCGGTCGGGACAGATCGAACCGGCTCAGCACGTCGGCGATCTGCCGCACGCTGCCACCGCCGACCAGCAGCATCCGCGGGGAGGCAATATTTGCGTTGACGGTGGTCATGGTCATTTCCTCCTGTCTGGCTGTCTGGTCGGAGGCCGCTTTACTCCCCGCGGCCGGGAGCGTCACGCGCCGGACATGACCAAAAATTCATCGCGAGGCAGACGCCACGCAAAGCCGCCCGCGGAACACTGCCGATACTTTGACGTGGACGAAGATTGGAGGAAGCACGATGCACAAGGGCCAACGGGCCATTCTGGGTGTCATCCTGGCACTCCCGTTCCTCTTCCTCTGTGCAGGCAAGAGCGCCAGCGCAGCCCCGCCGCCGACCGGCGGCCATTACGTCTACGTCCCGGCTGGTGCGACGGTGGTCGTGCTGCCCCGCCTGGCGACGACCGCCGCGCCGGCTTACGTGACATCGGCACCGATGGGCTTCCCCATTGCCAGCATCATCGCGCAGCAGGATGCGATGATGCAGCGGATGATCGCCGACATGAACGCGATGTTCGCCACGCCGATGCCTGACCCGCAGCAGGTCTTTGAGGCGGCGATGCGTGGCATGCCGCAGCCGGGCGCCGGGACAGGCGTCTTCCTCACATCCATCAATTCGGGCCACCGTGTGTGCAGTGAGGCGATCACCTACGACTACCCGGCGAATGGCGGCAAGCCGCAGGTACATGTGGCGCGCAGTGGCAACGGCTGCGGCGCGGTGAGCATGCAGGCGCCGGCCAGCCCGGTCGTTGCGCCGATCGCACCGCGTGCCATTCCCAACATGGCACCCCCGAGCGCGCGCGCCCGGGTATGGACCGCCCGCGACACCGCGCGTCCGATCGGACCTGCCAAGCGCGGCACATAGCCTCTGTCATCATTGCCGCGCGCGTAGCGGCGCTGCAATCTCTGGTCGGGGACTGCTGCCGCGCCGAGCCACGCGTGACGAGCGCCGCGGAGCCCTCCGCTCGCTGTGTGGAGGACGCGTATGAGAGGTGTGTTTCTCGACGCCGTCGATGATCTGGCCGATGTGTTCCAAAGGGTCGTACGCCCCACAGACCCGCCGGTGACCGTTCGTCAGCAGGATACGGTACGGCCGGATGAACTGCCGGGCCTGCTGGCCGGGTACGATTTCGTGCTCGACGACCACAGCCAGATGCCCACCGACGTCATGCGTCGCTGCGCCGGCCTGAAACATATCATTTTCCTCGGCACGGGCGCGCGCAGCTACATGCACCCCGAAGAACTCGCCGAACTCGGCATCACGGTGCACATCATCAAAGGCTACGGCGACACCGCGGTGGCGGAGCACGCCGTCGCGCTGATGTGGGCGGCCGCACGCGGCGTCGCGCGGATGGACCACGCCGTGCGCGCCGGCAACTGGCTGCGCACCGAGGGGCCGCAACTAACCGGCAAGACCATCGGCTTGCTCGGCTTCGGCGGCATTGCGGCCGAAGTGGCACGCATCGCGCATGGCTCCGGCATGCGTGTACTGGCGTGGAATCGCTCGCCCAAGAGCGCGCCTGGCGTCATGTTTGTCGACATGGACACGCTGCTCGCGGAAAGCCACGTGCTGTCGGTGCACTTGCTGTTGAACGACGAGACACGCGGCCTCTTGAATGCGGAGCGCATCGGCCGCATGCGGCCGCGCGCAATCCTCGTCAACACGGCGCGGGGCGCGATCGTGGATGAGGCAGCGATGATCGCCGCGCTGCAGGACGGCCGCCTGTGCCACGCCGCGCTGGACGTATTCGCGACCGAGCCGTTGCCGTCCGATCATCCACTGACGCGCATGGAGAACGTCACACTCTCGGCGCACTCCGCGTTCCGCACCCCCGAGGCGAGCGAGAACCTGATCCGCCGCGCGCTGGATATCGCCGATGGGCTGGCCGGCGGCGCGCGGTGACCTGCCAGGCAGATGGTCGACCGGCTGCCGTGAAGCAATGAGACATTGGCGCGTTTTGGGATTGCCCAAGCCGATGAGGTCCCGATCCGCAGCGCGACCGGCAATTTCGGTAACGATGCGTCCCGACCCGCAAAGAGGTCTGGCAGCAATAAAGCCCGTCCTGTTCACCGCCAGTGGACTCGGCGAACAGGCATACCGGTCGCTGCCGTTGCCGCGCGCTTGCCCATTCCCAACGGATTTCGCTCACTCGATCGCCTGCTATAACGGTCGCCCACGCCCGCCTGGCGGAACGGTAGACGCAGCGGACTTAAAATCCGTAGTCCGTGAGGACGTTAGGGTTCGAATCCCTAGGCGGGCACAAGTCTATGATTCGATTAAGTAAATGAGCGTTTTTCGACCCCAGCGCCGCCGCTGATAATTCAAGACATCTGACGGAGTCTGCGGACATTGTGCGGACAAGTAGGCCGAAAAGGTGCTATCGACGCCCAAACGTGACGGCCCTCACATCCCCTGGCGCGACGACTGTGGCGGATGCGTTTGCGGCGGGAGCGCGCGCGAACCAGATCGCCCACTGAGTGCGCCGCGGGCGGCGCGCTCGGTATCAGGCGGCGATGCCGCTTCGACCACGGCGATCAGACCGCGGCGCCCCGCCTCCCAAGTCGAAGGCAGCCTGCATATTGTGTGTTCTGCCTCACAGCGGCTCAGGCGAAGGCGCTTGGTTCGCCCGATATGACGACGATCCAAGAGGGTCAGGTCGAGACGCCGGACTATATCAACCGACTGCTGAAGATCTACGATCCCACGAAGCCGTGGCTGCTTGCGTCCGTTCAGAACACGCCTCCGGAAACCGGCCTAATCCCGCTCGGGCGGCACAGAGGTTACTACCTGTGGCTGACTCCGGAGGGGAAGAACAATCGCTCGCTATCGACCTTCGTGGAGTTCGTGCTGGCGCAGATCTCGCCTTTGCCAACATCATCGAAGTCCACTGACACCCAGTCAAAGCAGCCGTCCGGCGGGCCACCCTAGCACCAGCTGCCCTGGCCACTGACCGCTCACGTCGGATTCTGTCCGGCAAATGCGCTTAGGACAGTCCGCCGACGACAGCCGCAGTAATCTGGGCGCCGGCATGTCGGCGCCGTATTCCGCTACCAGCCGTCGCATGGCCTCGCTTATCCAGAGCGCCTGGTCCTCCCGCACGGCGTCGTCGAGTGCCCGTGCAATCGCCTCAGGATCGGCCTAGGTAGCCCCGGAGGTGGTGCAGCCTGTGCTGGGCTTGGGCGTTGTCGTTCGCCTCCTGATCAGGGCGCGATAGCGCCGCATGCGTTGGGCGTCGGTCACGGCGGTTCCCTTGAGTGATGGGCGACCCATGGTTAGCTCATGTGACTTTCTGAGATATCGTGCCAGGAGCACCGGCTTGCCGCGGCCCGAGGAACCCGGCGAGCAGACGGCCGACGTCGTCGGGAAGCCGAGAGCCAGCTAAAGTTTGCCTTGCATATGGGGTCGCGCCGGCGCCTATATGCAAGGCAGGCTTTAATACTGGTGCGTCTGGCTGTCGCTATGCAAGAAACCAATACCAAGGAAGCGCAAGGCGCGAAGGGCGTCCAGACCCGCGCAGGAACATATCAGCGCCAGCCGGCCGGCTACCGGGCTTTCGTCCCGGCGCCGCTCCCGCCAGCGCCTCCGGTCGATCTGTCAGGCCGACTCCAAGGGTTCCTTTCCGAAGCCAATCTGGCCCTTGGCCGGCTCGACGGCTCGATCCTCACCCTGCCGAACCCTGACCTGTTCGTCTTCATGTATGTCCGCAAGGAAGCCGTGCTGTCGAGCCAGATCGAGGGCACGCAAAGCTCGCTCCAAGACCTCCTGGCCGCCGAAGCCCAACTCTACGCGCCGGATGCGCCGAAGGACGTGGACGAGGTCGTCAACTATGTGGCGGCGATGAACCACGGTCTCGCGCGGCTTCGGGAACTGCCCGTCTCGATGCGGCTCATTCGCGAGATTCACGAAAAGCTGCTGGATGGCGTTCGCGGCTCGCATCTCACTCCCGGGGAGCTTCGTCGAACGCAGAACTGGATCGGCCCGACGGGATGCACGCTGAACGAAGCGACCTTCGTGCCGCCCCCGCCCCACGTGGTGCCCGAGGCGCTCGGAGATCTGGAAAAATTCCTACATGGAGAGAGCAACCTGCCGATCCTGATCAAGATCGGCCTCGCGCATGCGCAGTTCGAGACCATCCATCCGTTCCTCGACGGCAATGGGCGTGTCGGGCGGCTTCTGATCGCCTTCCTGCTCTGCGAGGGGGGCGTGCTGGAAAAGCCCGTCCTCTATCTCTCGCACTACTTCAAGCGCCACCGCACGACCTACTACGATCTGCTGCAGGCGACGCGCGACACGGGC
>JASHQG010000096.1 GCA_030037665.1 Acetobacteraceae bacterium | reverse complement strand
TATGATGTCGTGATCGTCGGCGCCGGTGGGCACGGACTTGCGACCGCGTTCCATCTGGCAAAAGACCACGGTATCCGCAATGTCGCCGTGCTGGACAGGGGCTGGCTTGGCGGCGGCAATACCGGTCGCAACACCACCATCATCCGCTCCAACTATCTGCAGGAAGAAAGCGAAGCGCTCTACGACCACGCACTAAGATTGTGGGCGTCGCTGTCGCAGACCTTGAACTACAACGTGATGTACTCACCGCGTGGCGTGCTGATGCTCGCGCACACAGAGCACGAGGTGCGCCTGTTCCGCCGTCACGTGCACGCCAACCATCTGGCCGGCATCGACAATGAATGGCTGACGCCCTCGCAGGCCAAGGAATTCTGCCCACCGCTCAGCGTTTCGCCGGCGGTGCGCTACCCTGTTCTCGGCGCCGCCCTGCAACGCCGCGGCGGGGTGGCACGCCACGATGCGGTGGCCTGGGGCTATGCCCGCGCGGCAAGCGCTCTCGGGGTCGATATCATACAGAACTGCGAGGTCACCGCGCTCCGTCGTGATCCGTCCGGAGCCATGACGGCGGTGGACACAACGCGCGGCATGATCGCAACCTCCAGGGTGGCCGTGGTCGCTGCCGGCCACACCAGTGTGCTGATGGCCATGGCAGGACTGCGGTTTCCTTTGGAAACCTATCCGTTGCAGGCGCTGGTCTCGGAGCCCGTGAAGCCCGTGCTCCCCTGTGTCGTGATGTCAAACGCGGTTCACGCGTATATCTCGCAGTCCGACAAGGGAGAACTTGTCATCGGTGCAGGCACCGACGCCTACGTCTCGTACAGCCAGGCTGGGGCCCTCAACATTCCCATCCAGACATTGCAGGCAATCTGCGAGTTGTTCCCATCGTTCCGTCGCCTGCGCATGCTGCGCAACTGGGGCGGCATGGTCGATGTAACTCCGGACCGTTCGCCGATTATTGGCCTCACGCCGGTGCCAGGACTGTTTGTCAACTGCGGCTGGGGCACGGGCGGGTTCAAGGCGACGCCGGGGTCAGGCCACGTCTTTGCTTCCACCATCGCACGCAGCGAGCCACACCCGATCGCGGCACCGTTCTCGCTCGACCGTTTCCGCACCGGCCGCATGATCGACGAGGCCACCGCTGCAGCCGTGGCACATTGAATGCTGCTGATCCCCTGCCCTTTCTGCGGCCCGCGTTCGGAGAACGAATTCCATTACGGCGGCGAGGCGCATATCGCCCGCCCGCCCGATCCGTCGGCGGTCGACGACGATACGTGGGCGGCATTCCTTTTCCGGCGCAACAACCCGAAAGGCGTGCATGCCGAGCGCTGGTGTCACATCCACGGCTGCGGGCGGTTCTTCAACTGTCTGCGCGATACGCGCAGCGACGAAATTGTCGCGACCTATCAGGTCCGCCAACCGAGGCCACAAGTCCCGTGACGCAAGCGTTCCGCACGCCAACCGGCGGACGCATCCGCCGCGATCGCACGCTGTCATTCACATTCGACGGCCGCCCATACACCGGCTGTGAGGGCGACACTCTGGCATCCGCATTACTCGCCAACGATGTGCACCTGGTTGGCCGGTCATTCAAATACCATCGGCCACGCGGCATTTTGTCGGCCGGTGTCGAGGATCCCAATGCTTTAGTGACGATCGATCGCGGTGGGCGACGCGTCACCCCGAATCTGCGCGCGACAGGGGTCGAACTGTACGATGGCCTTCAGGCGTACAGCCAGAATTGCTGGCCGTCACTCAGGCACGATTTCGGCGCGATAGCAGACCGGCTTTCGCCGCTGCTGTCGGCTGGATTCTACTATAAGACCTTCATGTGGCCAGCTGCGCTGTGGCACCGCCTTTACGAACCGGTGATCCGTGCCGCAGCCGGGCTGGGGCGGGTACCTTCCGAACCGGATCCCGATCGCTACCTGCAGCAATTCGCGCATTGCGACGTGCTGGTGATCGGCGGCGGCCCGGCAGGACTGGCCGCCGCGCTGGCAGCGTCTGCTGCGGGCAGGCGTGTCATCCTCTGTGACGAGCAAGCCGAACCCGGCGGATCGCTGCTCGCTGAATCGGATGCCGTCATCGAAGGCAAGCCGGCCGCCGACTGGCTCGCCGCTACCCTGGCGACGCTGCGTGCTGCAGCCAACGTCACCCTGCTGGCGCGCGCCACAGCGTTCGGCTGGTTCCCGGGCAATTTTGTCGGCCTTGCTGAACGGTGCACAGATCACCTGGCGACGCCCGATCCGCATCTGCCGCGGGAACGCCTTTGGCAGGTCCGCGCGCAAGAAGTGGTCATCGCAGCGGGTGCGATCGAACGGCCTATGGTGTTTGCGCACAACGACCGGCCCGGCATCATGCTTGCTGACGCGGCGCGGACTTATCTGCAGCGCTATGGCGTGCAAGTTGGTTCGTACGTGGTGGTCGTGACCTCGGATGACAGCGCGTACCGCGCTGCTTTGGCGTTGCACCGCGCCGGCGTCACGATTGCTGCGATCGCCGACC
>JASHQG010000095.1 GCA_030037665.1 Acetobacteraceae bacterium | reverse complement strand
CGGCGGCAGTGGCGTTTCACCGTGGCCAGGGAAGTCGTAGCTAAGCAGTGTGTACTGATCGGTGAGACGCGCGAGACCATCCCATAGATGATGCGTCATCCCGAGGCAGTGTAACATCACCAGAGCAGGGCCGCTGCCGGCGCGATGGACGCGGACGGCAGCGGGATCAAGCGGTGCTGTGCGGCGAGCCGGCATGCTCGCGTCTCCTGGTCCGATGTGTCGCCCGCGGTTATAGGGGGAGAGGCGCCGCGGGCAAGGGACGGGGGCAATGAAAATCCTGATTGCGGGAGGCGGAATCGGAGGATTGGCAGCGGCGCTTTCGCTGCATCAGGTTGGCGTCGGCTGCACCGTATTCGAGCAGGTGGGCGAGCTGCGCGAGCTCGGCGTCGGCATCAACACACTGCCGCACGCGATCAAAGAGCTGGCGGCGCTGGGATTGCTGCCGGCGTTGGACCGGGCCGGCATTCGCACACGCGAGCTGGTCTATGCCAACCACATCGGCCAGGTGGTATGGCGCGAGCTGCGCGGCACCGACGCGGGTTTCGACGCGCCGCAGTTCTCCATCCATCGCGGCAAACTGCACACGGTGCTGCTGGATGCGGTGTGCGGAAGGCTCGGCGCAGACGCTGTGCGCACCGGCAGCCGTCTTTCATCTTTCGTTGAGCGGGACGGCCGGGTGATTGCCCGCTTTGTGCAGCGCGATGGGGCCGCGACCATCGAGGTCGAAGGCGACGCACTGATCGGCGCCGACGGCATCCATTCGGCGGTGCGCGCGGCGTTCTATCCCGCCGAAGGGCCGCCGGTATGGAACGGGATGATGCTGTGGCGCGGCGCGGCGGACTGGCCCCAATATATTGATGGCCGCACCATGGTGATCGCCGGCGGCATGGGACGAAAATTCGTATTCTATCCGATCCACGCCGATCCCGCGTCGCCCGACACCCGGCTGACCAACTGGGCGGTCATGGCTCGGATCAGTGATGGTGCCGGCGCGCCGCCACGCCGCGAGGACTGGAACCGAACCGGCGACTGGAGCGAGATCGAACCCTTTATGCGTAATCGATTCCGACTGGATTTCGTGGATCCGCTCGCGCTGATCCGCGCGAGCGGCGTGTTTTACGAGTATCCTATGTGCGATCGCGATCCGCTGCCGCGCTGGTCTTTTGGTCGCGTCACGTTGCTCGGTGACGCGGCACATCCGATGTATCCCGTCGGATCAAACGGCGCGAGCCAGGCGGTGCTCGATGCGCGTTCGCTGGCACGATGGTTGACCGAGAGCGCGTCAGTGGTTGAAGCGTTCGCCGCCTATGACGCCGAACGACGGCCGGTGACCGCGGAGATCGTGCTGAATAATCGAAAGGGCGGGCCGGAACGGGTGATCGACGTGCTCGAGGAACGCGCTCCGGACGGCTTCACTGACGTCGATGCCGTGGCGTCCTACGCCGAACGCGAGGCGATCGTGCGTGGCTACGCATCGATGGCCGGGTTTACCAGGGAGCAGGTGAACCGCAAGCTCTAAGATTGAGGCATCATTGCGGGGCGCACCGCGACAAAGCCCTCTTTCGCACGAATTTGCCCGGCGCTTCGCGCTGCGCCATGACAACGGTGGAGACCGCCTATGACCACGCCGCTAGCCGGCATCACGGTGCTCGATTTCGGCCAGATCTTTCAGGGCCCCTATGCAGGATTCCTGTTGGCCAAGGGGGGTGCCGACGTGATCAAGATCGAGCCACCCGGCGGCGAACCACTGCGCCGGCGCGTCATCGCCACCGGCGGCGAGACCACGCTGCCGATGGCGATGCTGAACGCCAACAAGCGCGCCATCACCCTGAACCTGAAATCGCTGCGCGGACGTGATTTGCTGCACCAGATGGTCGCCCGTGCCGATGTGCTGCTGGAGAATTTCTCGCCGGGGACCATGGAGGATCTCGGCGTCGGCTATGACGCGCTGAAAAAAACCAATCCTCGCCTGATCTACGCGACGGGCACGGGGTTCGGTATCAGCGGTCCGGACCGTGACAATCTGGCAATGGATTTCACGATACAGGCGGCGTCAGGGATCATGAGTATCACCGGAGCACCTGATGGTCCACCGATGAAAGCCGGTCCGACACTCGTGGATTTCATGGGCGGCATCCACCTCTACGCCGCCATCGTCACGGCCCTGTTCCAGCGCGACCGCAGCGGCGAAGGGCAGTTGGTGGAAGTGGCGATGCAGGAAGCCGTCTATCCGTCACTGGCCTCGAGTTATGACTACTATCATCGCACTGGCAAACAGCCCCCGCGCGCGGGCAACCGGCAGGCCGGCCTGTCGAGTGCGCCATACAACGCCTTTCCCACGAACGATGGTTGGGTCGCGATCCACGTTGTCACCGAGGGTCATTGGCAGAACCTGCTGAAGGCCATGGGGCGTGAAGACCTGCTCGCCGATCCGCGCTTCCGCACCAACACCGATCGCACCAACAACATGGCGGCAACCGAGGCCGTGGTCACTGAGTGGACCACGTCGCTCGGCAAATCGGAGGTGGCCGCCGCCGCCAGGCGCTACAAGGTCCCCTGTGCCCCGGTGCGGAATGCGGTCGAGGTGATGAACGATCCGCACATGCATGAACGCGGCATGCTGCAGCGGATCCGGCATCCGTCCCTGGGCGAGATCGTCGTGCCGAACTCACCGCTCAGGCTGCATGGCGCGGAACGGGTGCCGCCGGTGCCGAGTCCGAAGCTCGGCGAGCATAATGGAGACGTCTACTCTGGTTGGCTGGGAATTCCGGAGACGGACGTCGCGGCACTGAAAGCCAATGGCGTGATCTGATCTCGTTGCAGCGGCAGGCGCCTTCATCGATTGAGTCGCGCTGCGTCCGCCATCACGTCGATCGCAGCAGGATCGCGCGAGCGTACTGTCAGCGATGCTGCGCCCGAATCCTCCCAGGCACGAAAACGCTGTTTGATGCGTGCGGGCGGACCGACGAGCGATTTCAGGTCCACCCAATCGTCCGGCACAGCCGCGGCCGCTTCGTCCTTGCGGCCGGCGAGGAATAACTCCTGCACGCGCGCGGCGGCGTCGCCGAAACCCCGGCGGACCATCATGTCTTTGTGAAAATTCTTATCGCGATGACCCATGCCGCCGACGTACAGCGCGACTTCCGGCTTCAGAGCGGCCAGTGCTTCCTGCACGTCGTCGTGCACCCGTACATGCACGGACGCCCGGATCTGGAAATCGCGCAGGCTCTTCCCGTTGCCGGCGCGGCGGAAGCCTTCCTCCAGCCAGGGCAGGTATTCCGGCAGGGAACCCGGCACGAATCCGTTCGGCAGCCACCCGTCGGCAATTTCGGCCGTCAGCTTCACGGTGCTTTCGTTGCCGGTCGCCAGATAGATCGGGATTTCCGGATTCATGTGGAGAATCGACTTCAGCGGCTTACCCACGCCCGTTGCGCCATCGCCCGTGTAGGGAAGGCTGATCTCGCGGCCGGCGTGGGTGACGGGCGCCTCGCGCTTGAAGATCTTGCGCATGATCGCGACGTAGTCGCGCAGCCGGTAATACGGCCGGCCCCACGGCTCGCCATACCAGCCTTCGACGATCTGCGGCCCTGATACGCCAAGCCCCGCGATGAACCGACCCCCACCTGCCAGCGCATCGACCGTGGCTGCGCACATCGCGGCATTGGCCGGCGACCGCGCGGCAAGTTGCATGATGCCGGTGCCCAGCTTGATGCGTTTGGTCAGTGCCGCCAGATAAGCCAGCGGCGTGACCGCGTCCGATCCGTACGCCTCTGCGGTCCATACCGAGTCGTAGCCGAGCTCTTCGGCACGCCGTACCAACGCGACAGGCACGTCGAGCTCTGCGCCGGAGTAGCCAATCGACAGACCGAGCTTCATGGTCGCCTACTGCATCGGCGAAAACGACGTCGGCAGCAGCAGCGTCGACTGCATTTCGACAATGGAGCCGGCACCTTTGGCAACGAACGCCAGCCAGTCGGAATCCTTGAAGACGGCTGCCCGCGTGCTCATGCGCGTGTTGAGGTCGGGGTAGTTCCACATATGCACGACTTCGTTCGGCTGTGGCGCCTCACCGGTCCAGATGCCGACGTTCTGCGAATATTTCTCCCGCACCGGCATGATGTCGCGGAACGCCTCTGCCCACCCGGCTGCCTTGCCAGGATGCATGCGATAGATGCGCAGTTCGTAAACCCCGCCTGGGGATTTCGGCGGGTTCACCTGCTTCACCGGGTTGAGGAAGCGGATGTCCTGGCGGATCAGTAGGGGCTGCACGTTTGGCACGTATTCGCTCGTCCAGCGCCTGTTTTCTGCCAGTCGTGCACGCTGGCGCGCACGATCATCCAGGCTGTCATAGCTCCACAGATGCCAGACCTGGTTGAGCAGACCGAACTCGGCCGTCCAGTAACCGTGGCACTTGCCGTACTCGTCGCCCCGCACCGGGCGGCCCACGTCCGCCTGCAATTTCAGATAGAGAGGCAGCTTGCCTTGATGGAACGTGTAGGTGCGAAGTTCGTAGATCATGCCTTCCCCCTGCGGCGGTGTCAGCGCGAGGCCTGTGGTATCGGCAACCCTAGATTTTCCCGCAGCGTCGCGCCGGTATAGTCCTTGTGATACAGGCCGCGCCGTTGCAGCTCCGGCACCACCCATTGCACGAAATCAGCGTAGGTGCCTGGCACATGCGTCGCCGCCAGCACGAAACCGTCGGCGACCGGGGCGGTGAAGTGTTCCTCCAACCCGTCCGCTACTTCCTTTGGTCCGCCGACGAATGGCTTGTTCGGGCGGGCTCGGCTACTGAAACGGATGAAGTCGCGCGGTGTGGGATTCCGGATATTGCTGGCGCGCAGCACGCGATCCCGCATCGACTGGGTTCCGGAGATATTGTCCAGCTCCTCGTCAGTGAACGGCTCGTCCAGATCCTTGCTCGCGAAGTCGAAGTTCATCGCTTCCGATAGCAGAGACAACGCATCTTCGTCGGTTGCCAGCTTCTCGATCAGCGCCATCTTATCTTCGGCTTCAGCCTTGGTTTCAGCGCAGACCACATAGGCCGATGGCGTAATCGCCACGTGGTCCGGGTCGCGGCCGTGGCGCGCGATGTCCTCCTTCAGTTCGCGATAGACCTGCTTTCCATGCTCCATGCTGGTGTGGGTAGTGACGAAGATCAGCTCCCCCCAGCGCGCCGCGAACTGCTTGCCGCGTCCGCTTTGTCCCGCCTGGATCACCACCGGCTGGCCTTGCGGCGAGCGCGGCACCGTGAACGGACCGCGCGAACGGAACCAGGTTCCGTCGTGATCCAGCCGGTGCACCTTCGTCGGATCGGCAAACAAACCGGTGTCCTTGTTCAATACAACCGCGTCGTCCTCCCACGAATTCCAGTGGCCGAGCACGACATCCATGAACTCATCGGCGCGATCATAGCGGCTGTCGTGTTCCATGTGCGCGTCGAGGCCCATGTTCAGAGCCTCGCCGTCGTTCATGGACGTCACCACGTTCCAGGCAGCGCGCCCGCCGGTCATCAGGTCTAATGTCGCAAACACGCGTGCCACGTGGAATGGCTCGAAATATGTGGTCGAACATGTCGCGCCGAGGCCGAGCCGCTCGGTTGCCATGCCCATCACCGTCAGCACAGTGACCGGGTCCATCTTCACGCAACGGATGCCGTGCTCCACCGTGTGCCGGTGGTCGTTGCCGTAGCGGTCTGGCATCGCCAGGCGGTCGTCAAAGAAGCCGACGTGGAACTTTCCCGCCTCGAGCACCCGGCCGATCGTCCGGTAGTACTCGGCCGAGGTGGAATCTGTGCGCGATTCCGGATGCCGCCAGGAGCTGACCAAGTTGGTGCAGTTCTGCGCTTGCAGGAACCCCACCATCACCATCTGTCGCATTGTTCGCTTTCTCCCGCCGCATCACTCGCCTGCGGCGATCCCTTCCTTCGCTTGCATCCGCTGCTTCAATTGCTCTGATGTGAGGCGGACGATGTCCTCATTCTGATGCGCGTAGATATCATAAGGTTCGGTATCGATCTCCTCCAACGTGATTCGTCCGGCAAGCACGTCCCGTTTCCACACCTCATGCGCCGGCTGGTCGGCATGGAATTCCGGCATCACCTCGCGTGCGAACAGTTCCAGACTGGCGCAAATATCGTCGTGCGGCGTTTTGCCGGCCTGGTTCAGCAGGATCACCTGATCGACATGCGCGTCGCGGAACATGCGCAGACGCCTGCGAATGGTTTCGGGTGAGCCGATCAGGCCGTTGCGCAACGCCTGCTGCGCTTTTTCGGTATGGCGCCACGCCTGATATTCCTGCCACAAATTACCGGCGCCCGGTGCATCGACGCCCTTCCGCCCATAGTGGGACAGGGCAAAGATGAAGAACGTCCAGCCCGCGGCTTTCTCGAGTGCTTCCTCATCCGTTTCGGCGCACATGAAGCCGTTGACGATGGCAATGTTGGGATTGCTCTGATACTCGGCGAGCGGCCGCGGGTGGTGTAGCAAGGTGTTATAGTAGCGGTGCACCCAGGCGCGTGCGGCCTCGGGCGAGACGAAGCTGAAGCCCAACGCGCCGATGCCCCAACGGCCAGCGTCTGCGATGGTGCGGATGTTGGAGCATGCGACCCAGAGTGGCGGATGCGGCTTCTGGAATGGCTTGGGGATCACGTTGCGTGCCGGGAAATCGTAGTACTGGCCGTGAAATTCCCAGCTGTGCCGGGTAAACATCGGAATGATGGCCTTCACCGCCTCTTCCCAGCGATCGCGCTTGTCGCGAACGCGGATCCCGAACGGATGTAGTTCGGCCGGTCCGGCGCCTTCGCCCATGCCGAATTCGACGCGTCCGCCGGAAATCTGATCCAGCGTCGCCACCCGTTCCGCCACGCGGTGCGGCTGGTTGGTGGTGAGCTGCACGATGCCGTGGCCTAGCCGTATCTGTCTGGTGCGTTGTGAAGCGGCGACAAGGAACACCTCGGGTGCCGACGAATGCGAATACTCCTCCAGAAAATGGTGTTCGACTTCCCACACGTAATCGTAGCCAAGCCGATCCGCGAGCTCGAGCTGCGCCAGGGACTGCTGAAACAGGTCATACTCGCTTGTTGCCGTCCACGGCCGCGGAAGCTGGTGTTCGTAGAAAATGCCGAATTTCATGCTGCACCTGAAGGCTCTGCAAAAAAGCGTTGCAGAGGGCTACCAGCCGGTCAAGCACATCAGGACGAGCCCGATCCTCCTCGCTCATCCGGCGATCGCGACAAAGCCTGCCCTGCACGCTCGACTGTCCGCGCGTGGAAAATGGTGCGGGAGCGCCTGGGCGAAGGTGACCGCTTCGCCTTCTGCACGATCGATGCAACGCGTCGTTCCCTATCGGCGCGCGCGGCTTGCCCGACGAGCAGCCCGGCCGCAGGATGACATGCGATGAACGAATCCGTGCTGGACGTGAAGGGCATGAACTGCCCGCTCCCCGTGTTGCGCGCCAACCGGGCGCTGCGATCGATGGCGCCGGGTGCGCGGTTGCGCGTGCTGGCGACGGATCGTGCCGCCGTCGCTGATTTCCAGGCATTCTGCCGCGAAACCGGCCATGCTCTGCTGGCGTGCAGCGAGGAGGGCGGCGTGTTCACCTTCCTCATCCGCCGCCGTCCGGACCCGCCAGAGCGCAAGGAGGCGTGACGTGCCGACCGCGCTGATCACCCATCCGGCCTGCCTTGAGCATGAACCGGGGCCCTATCATCCCGAGTCCCCGCCACGGTTGAGTGCCGTGCTGGCGGCGCTCGAGGCGCCGGCGTTTGCCGACCTGTTGCGAGAGGAGGCGCCCGAAGCAACCGTGGAGCAACTGCAGCGCGTGCATCCCGCCGATTATGTCGCCGCGATCCTGGCGATCCGCCCGGACTTTGGAGAAGGGGTGCAGCTCGATCCGGACACGGCGATGAGCGCGGGAAGTGCCGATGCCGCGTTGCGCGCCGCCGGCGCGGCGGTGAAAGGCGTCGATGCGGTGATGGAGGGCTGGGCGCGCAGCGCATTTGCCGCAGTTCGTCCACCTGGCCACCACGCCGAGCCAGCCAGGCCGATGGGATTCTGTCTGTTCAACAACGTTGCGGTGGCGGCTCTGCATGCGCGCGCCCGCTGGGGGGTGCAGCGTGTCGCGGTGGTCGATTTCGATGTCCACCACGGCAACGGCACCCAGGCGATGTTCGAACAGGATGCCGATTTGTTCTATGCGTCTTCGCACCAAAGCCCCTGCTACCCTGGTACGGGCGATGCGGCGGAGCGGGGCATAGCGAACAACGTGGTCAATGTGCCGTTGCGGCCGGGTGATGGGAGTGCGTCGTTTCGGGCGGCATGGGGCAACGAGATTTTGCCAGCGCTCGATCGGTTTGCCCCGGGCGTCTTGATCATTTCCGCGGGCTTCGATGCGCACCGGGCCGACCCCTTGGCGCAGATCCGGCTCGAGACCGCGGACTTCGCCTGGATTACCGACGAATTGGTGAGCCTGGCCGACCGGCGCTGTAGCGGACGGGTGGTCTCGGTGCTCGAGGGCGGCTATGACCTCGACGCACTCGCAGCCTCGACCGCTGTGCATGTGCGCGGATTGATGCGCATCTGAGGAGTTGGGGCCGTGCCGGACACAAAGCGGACGCTGCCGGATGTCAGCACGATGTCGTTCGAGGACGCGCTGGCGGAGCTGGAGCAGATTGTGCGCGGCCTCGAGACGGGCCAGCAGAAGCTCGAGGACGCGATTAACGCGTATGAGCGGGGCGTCGCGCTGCGCCGGCACTGCGAGACGAAACTGGAGGAGGCGGAGGCGCGCGTTCAGGTCATCGTGCAGCGCGCCGACGGGACTCTCGCGACGCGGCCGAGCGAGTAGTGTTCTCGCGCTCGTCTGGCCCCGCCTGCCGTCCGCGTCGTTCGAGCGGCGCCCCGGATAAACGGCTGCGGCGACTGAGGGCGGTGGCGCGCGCCTGCCTGACCCGACGGAGCGGTGCGCGACACCGACCGTCGCGTGACCCACGCACTCACCGCTGCCCTCGCCTCGGGGCAACAACCGGCACAGACGTCCGCATCGTCCCCTCGAGGTATGCCGATCTCTCCAATGCGTGGCGCCAACCGTCGGCCGTAACTCCGTATTGTCATTCCACTGTCACCGGTCCGTCATCACGGTTGCGCGTCACGTCTCTAGGTTCCGTCCGCGCCATTGCGCGCACAGCCAGACAAGGGGGGAAGGATGACGGGACTACCACGTTGGCTCGTGGCCGGCGGCATTCTGCTCGGGCTGGCGACAGCGCCGGCAGCCATGGCGGCCAATTGCCCGAATGACGGCACCGTGCGCATGGGCGTTGAGCCCTACGACACAGCGGCGCGGCTCACGCCGATTTACAAGGTGGTTGGCGACCTGATCGCGGACAAACTGGGTTGCAAGGTCGAGGTGTTTATCGCCACCAGCTACAACGCGGAAATCGAGGCGATGCGCAACGGCAAGCTGGAGATAGGCGAGTTCGGCCCTCTCGGTTACGTGCTCGCGCACCAGGTCGCGAAGGCTGAGGCGGTCGCGGCCTTTGGCACGGCCGCGGGAAAGCCTGACACGTATTGGGCCAGCATCGTCACTTACCCGAGTTCCGGCATCAAAACGGTCGCGGACGTTAAAGGCCACAGCTTCGCTTTTTCGGATCCTGCCTCGACGTCCGGCCATCTATTCCCGGCTTTTGGCCTGCGCAAGGCGGGACTTGATCCCGACAAGGACGTCAAGGGCATTTTTGCCGGCAGTCATACCGCATCGTTCGAGGCGCTCTACAACCACAAGGTGGACGCGGGTGAACTTAACAGCGAGGAGATAGAATCCGCGAAGGAGCGAGGCCATTACAAAGACGGGGACGTCGTGTTTCTGTGGAAATCAGATCCGATCCCGACCGATCCGTTCGTGGTGCGCAGCGACCTGCCACCCGAGTTCAAGGCCCTTGTGGTTCAGGTGCTGCAGACGCTCGACCTGTCGAAGCTTCCTGCCAAGGATCGTGCGATCATGGTCGGCGCTGGCATAACACGCCTCGTTCCCATGCAGGACAGTGCCTATGACGGCATCCGCGCTCTCGTCTCCACGCTGCACATCGACCTGAAGAGACTAAGCTGATAAGCGACGGTCAGAGAGGAAAGCGCGGCGTGCTGGAAGTGCACGGTCTGACGATGCGCTTCCCTAATGGCAAGCTCGCGCTGGCCGATTTCGATCTCACCGTCGGGGCCGGTGAACTGGTTGGTGTGCTCGGCGGCAATGGCAGCGGCAAGACCACGCTGCTGCGCTGTATCACGCGCATGCTCACGCCGACCGCCGGCGAGGCGTGGTTCAACGGCGTCAACCTGGTCCCGCTGTCGGGTGAGCGATTGCGCCAGGCACGGCTGTCGCTGGCAATGATCTGGCAGCACGCTGCGCTGGTGCGCCGGCGCAGTGTGGTTGCCAACGTCGCGAGCGGCGCGCTCGGCCGGCACGGCGGTCTGTGGACAGCGTTCGGCGGATTGCCCATGTCGGAGTGCCGCGCTGCCTATCGCTACCTCGATCAGGTCGGACTTGCCGATCTGGCCGGGCAGCGCGCCGGCACTCTCTCGGGCGGACAAGCGCAGAGGGTCGCCATCGCCCGCGCGCTCGCGCAACGTCCAAAAGTGCTGCTTGCCGACGAACCGGTGGCGAGCCTCGATCCCGAGGCTGCGCACGACATCATGCGATTGCTGCGACATCTGTCGAAGAACGAGAACATCGCGGTGCTCTGTGTGCTGCATCAGGTCGATCTCGCGTATGAATACGCCGATCGCGTGGTGGGCATTCGCGACGGGCGCATGGCGTTCGACCGGCCCATGCATGACCTCCCGCGCGATGCCGTACGCCAGCTCTACCTGAATGAGGCCGCGTGAGCGCGCAGACGACCACACCACACCTGGAAGACCGCGGGTGGTCAGGGGCGTTGGCGCTCGCGTCACGGCTGGTGGTGGCGATCCTGCTGGTGCTGGTCGTCGTACAATCGGCGATCGTCGTGCAGGCGCGGCCGCAGGACCTCGTCACTGGTGCCCGCGGCATGGCAGATATCATCCGCCGCGCCATGCCGCCTGATTTCGCCAACATTCACATGGTCTGGTGGCCGACGCTGGAGACGATCGACATCGCGATCTTCGGCACGCTGGGCGGAGTGATCTTGGCGACGCCGCTGGCGATTCTCGCGGCCGAAAACGTGACACCCTCGCGCGGCCTCTACTACGCCGCGCGCGGCGCGATCGGGTTTGCGCGGTCCGTGCCCGACCTGGTGTGGGCGCTCCTGTTTGTCACCGCGGTAGGGCTGGGCCCGTTTCCCGGTGCGCTTGCGATTTCGGTTCACTCTGTCGGCATGCTCGGCCGCCTGTTTGCCGAGACGATCGAAAACATGGACATGGCGCCGATCGATGCGCTGGCGCTGACGGGCGCACGGCGGATGCAGGTCTTCAGCCACGGCATCGTTCCCTCCATCCTGCCGTCGCTCGCCGGAATTGCGCTTTACCGCTTCGACGAGAACATCCGCTCCTCGCTGGTGCTTGGCTTTGTCGGCGCCGGGGGCATCGGCTTCGAACTGTTGTCGGCAATGAGCCTGTTTCAGTACCAGATCGTGTCGCTGTTCCTGATCGTGACCTTTATTTTGGTGGTGACGGCCGAACGGATGTCAGCGATTGTGCGCGCGCGGCTGGCATAGGCGGTCATCGGTTCTTCGCAATGCTTCCGAATACAGCGAACAGCACCATGCAAGACGCGGGAACCGTTCAGCGCACTGGCGAGCCGTTCGCCGTGCTGCAGCGCGATCCGCGGAATTGGGCTCCGTCAGGATCCGACGCGCCGTAGGTCTGCTTCGGGTCGAGCGCCAGGGCTCAGACCAGCGGAAAATACCCGCAGCAATTGACCGCCGGCACCGCTCGCCCACATTCTCCCGGTTTGCCAAGCGGATGCAGACAAAACTGCATGTTGGGAGAAACGGTCCATCACGATGTGCCCCATCGAGGGATGATCACGGCGTGCGCGATCCTCGCCACCGTGCTGCAATTGCTCGACCAAACCATCGCCAATGTGGCGCTGCCCTACATGCAAGGCAGCTTCTCTGCCAGCTTCGACGAAATCACCTGGGTCCTGACCTCATATATCACGGCCTCGGCGATCATGACGGCGCCGGTTGGCTGGCTTGCGGCCTACTATGGCCGCAAGCCGCTCTATGTCGTCTGCATCATCGGCTTCACGGCCACGTCAATGCTGTGCGGCGCAGCACAGTCGCTCGGCCAGATGGTGGTTTTTCGCGTTTTCCAGGGGATCTTCGGTGCCGCCCTGGTGCCGTTATCGCAAGCCATATTGCTCGACATCTACCCGCCGGAGCGTCGGGGTTTCGCCATGTCGATCTGGGGTGTCGGCGTGATGCTCGGGCCAATCATGGGGCCGACTGTCGGCGGCTGGCTCACCGAAACCTACGACTGGCGCTACGTGTTCTATATCAACCTGCCGTTCGGCATACTGGCCGCCGCCGGCCTGATCATCTTCCTGCCGGGTGGCAAAGAGAATCGGCCGCAGCGATTCGACTGGCTCGGCTTCAGCGTGCTGGCGATCGGCATTGGCGCCTTGCAGTTGATGCTGGACCGCGGCCACGACCAGGACTGGTTCACCTCGCGCGAGATCGTCACCGAGGCCGTGTTTGCCGGCCTCGGATTCTACCTGTTCTTGGTCCACGCAGCGTCGGCCCGCCAGCCGCTGATCCGGCCGGCATTGTTCCGCGACGTCAATTTCACCTCCGGCGTGCTGCTGATGTTCATGGTCGGCATTTTCATGGTGTCCAGCCTGGCACTGATGACGCCCTGGCTGCAGATACTCAGCCAGTACCCGGTGGAATCTGCCGGCCTGATCATGGCGCCGCGCGGCTTCGGCAGTTTGGTGACGACGTTAGCAACCGGCCGTCTGGCATCCCGCGTCGATGCGCGGCTGCTGGTGGGGATCGGACTGGTCATGCTCTGCTACAGCTATTTCCTGATGAGCCGCTGGACGCCCGACGTATCAGAGCATGAGATCATCGTTGCGATCATCATTCAGGGCGGCGCCATGGGGCTGTTGTTCACCCCGATCCAGATCCTCGCCTTCGTTACCCTGCCAGCGTCGATGCGAACCGAGGGTGCGGCACTGTTCAGTCTGCTGCGCAATCTCGGTGCGGCGATCGGCGTGTCGGTAGCGTCATCGATGCTGGCGCGCAACGCCCAGGCGTTGCATGAGATGATCGGCGACTCGGTGACACCGTTCAATCGGGCTTTGCAGGCCGGCGGGCCAATTCACCGCTGGCTGGATCCGGCGAGCCGGCACGGTGCGGCATTGCTGGACCGGATCATCAACGAGCAGGCTCAGATCGTTTCCTATGCGGATATCTACCTGCTGCTGATCATAACGACGGTGCCGGCGTGGCTGCTGCTTTTCATGATGCGCATGCCGCAGAAGGCAGTAGGCGCGGCTGCGGAATAGCGCGCCACACCTCGGGGGAGGCCGTCGCCCCTGTGTCTCTCTGTCTCGCGGTCGTGGAAGGCGGTGGCGGCGCCGGGTTACACAAGCGGGCATGTCCGATGACTGCCCGCGATCCCATTATAGCCGTTTGGCGGCCTGTCACCCGATGCCGTAAGCGGGCGCTTTACGTCGGCCGAGGGCCGAATAATCGCGTCGAAAGAGTTGCCCATGGCAGTGATGGCGCAACTCGGCGAGGTCTTCGCCTGGTTCGCCGCGGAGCGTGATCTCTGCTCCGGTTCGATCGCGATGAGCGTGCCGGATAGGTGTTTGCTTTGGCGGCACCATTCACGGATCCGACTGGCATCTCTGTTGCGTCCGTCGGGTGGATCGCTGCTTAGACGGGCATTTTTTGCAAGTCGATTGCGGCCGGATCTCCCGTGCCGCACGACAAGAGTCCACAGCGTGGGCCGAAGCAATCCGCCGCGACGGCCTTGGCGGGCTTACGGCTCGGCCACGCGCCAAAGCGCGTGTCACCGCATCCGGCTCGCGCGCAACAACCCGCAGCAGCGTGCGGGCTGGGCCCGTCGGCATACGACGGTGGCTTTCGTATTGTCGGATGGCATCGTCCGAAAAGCCGCCGCGGGCAGCGAATGCTTCCTGCGAAAGCCCGAGTCGCGTTCGCGGCGCACGCACATCCGCAACGTCCTCCGGCCGGATGCGACGGCCGGCGGCGAGGATTTCCTCGGGCTTGAACACCGGGGCGGAGTCCGCGTCAGC
Source organism: Acetobacteraceae bacterium (assembly GCA_030037665.1). GTDB lineage: Bacteria > Pseudomonadota > Alphaproteobacteria > Acetobacterales > Acetobacteraceae > JASHVB01. Next base: position 8,829 of record JASHQG010000095.1, on the reverse strand, counting down.
TTCTGCGTGGCAAGCGATCTCCTCGTCAGCGGCAGCATCGACCCGCCGCCAGTCGGCTCTGGCCAGATCGAGGTCACCGCAGGAATGCGGTTTGGGAGGCATGGCTATTACCCCGATTGGCTTTGCACAGGCTGATGATCCATCGGACCGGATCGTCGACGCTTCCACGCCACGTGCAGACACAAACCAGAACGCGATCGTCGACGACGCCATCAGCGATGATCCGACGCTTACCATGGTCTCGCCGCTGATCATCGACTTGAATCGTGGGCCCGTCGAACAGCCCCAGGGCAATCTCGAAGGGCAGACCGCGCTCACGAGCATTGCGCGCGCTCTTCGGTGGATCCCAGCCAAAGCGCATCACCACGAGCTAAGTCAATGACCGACCATGTCAATGACCTGGCCTCCTCGATGCCCACGCACTCCATGCCAGTTGTCGGGCCGCACAAATTGCACAGACTTTCCCGGTAGCGCGTCGATACCGGGAGCACGGTTCGCGATCTCGGCGTTAACGTCGAAGATGCGCTTACTTTGGCCGAACGGACGGATCTGTGACCAGTGCACCGGCTTCATCGCCCTCAGGGAGAGAGCCGGCCACCCGTTCCCGACCCAAATCGGCCGCTCGCGAAGCGGTCATCGGTGCCCGGAAGCGGCCGATTGTTCAACCTATAACTGCAACTAGTACGAGCAGAGCAACAAAGAGGGTGAGCGGTGCTATATGATGCAACAACTCACGACCCCGCAGAACGGTGATAGACGCTGCGCCAATGATAATTGCGCCCAGCACCAGACCTATCCTGCGAGTGGCAGAAAAGGCGATGAGGATGGCGGTCGCCATCTCAAGCCCCCCGGTAACGCGGCACCACCAGCGGGGATAACCCCAACGGGCGAAGCTGTCCTGCGTGGCAGACGTACCAATTGCGTTGAACAGCCCAGCGCCGAAGAACGCGGCGACGAGAAGCCAGATTGCGATGGTACGCAGCATTTTAGTCTACCCCGGACAGGTTAATGGGAGTCGACCTGGAATATGTACCGCACGACCGGCCCTAGAAAGCGATCGACGTCGATGACACGATTCGGTCCGCCGCCGCCGGCCGCGCCGTGACCTCCCCCCGATGGATGGAGTCCATCGCGCGGTCGAACGTGGGCTCTAGGTCCGGCGTGATCACCTCGACCATCGGACGATCTTCGATCCAGAGGTCCATGATGTCGAATGCCCCTTCATCCGATATTGCAAGCCTTCTTGGAAAAAGGCTGATCTCGCTGTTGACCTTGCTGGGTGCTTGAACGCCGAAACTGCCCCACGCCGGAGGTCGAATGCTTTGCCCACAAACGCCATGGCCGAGGGTCACGTGGTGCGCTCTATGTGTAGCTCCCGACTGCCGGCAAATGTGTCGCGGCCGTTGAGACACGTTCGATGCCTCTCCCTCTCCGCCAACCCTTGCACCGGAGTAGGTTGGGGAAAACAATGCGTGGTGAAGTGATAACAGCCACTGTCACGCTGCCGGGGGAGGGAATGCCATGGATCTTGGATTGCAGGGCAAGCATGCGATCGTGACCGGCGGGAGCCGGGGCATCGGCAAAGCCATCGCGCGGGAGCTGGCCCGCGAAGGGGTCGATGTGGCGATCGTGGCGCGGAACAAGGAGGCCCTGGCGGCGACGGCACGGGAGTTGGGCGCCGAAACGAACCGGCGCATCCTAGCCATCGCCGCCGACGTGACCGTCCGGGAGCAGGTGGACCACATGGTCGCGGAGGTCGCGCGGCAATTCGGCGGCGTGCAGATCCTGGTCAACAGCGGATCCGCGCCAGGCGGTTCGCTCACCGCGACCGGGCCGATCGACACGGTCGTCGACGAGGATTTGATACAGGATTTCAATGTGAAATATGTCGGCGCGCTGCGCTGTTCCCGGGCCGTCATTCCGTTCATGAAGACGGCGGGTTGGGGACGCATTATCAACATCAGCGGTGCCAACGCCCGAAACGCAGGCAATCTCAGCGGCGGAGCACGCAATGCCGGCCTGGTTCACATGACCAAGACGCTCGCGGTGCAGTTGGGCCGTCATGGCATCACGGTCAATTGCATTCATCCCGGCACGACCCGCACCGAGCGCACGCCGAGCCTGCTCGCGGCACGCGCTATTCAATTGGGCGTGTCTCCGGAGGAGGCGGAACGACGGGACTTCGCTCCCGACTCGCCACGCGGCAACGCGATCTGCCGTATGGTGGATGCGTCCGAGATCGCATTCGTCGCGGCCTTCCTCGCCTCCGACAACGCCTGGGCAATCTCTGGCGAGTTGGTGGTGGCAACCGGAGGAGCGGGGCGGTCGGTGTATTTCTGAGCCGCACGAAGCAGCGGTTCGAATATGGCGATTCACGCGAGGATCGGCGCATCGACCGCACTAGGTTTGCACGAAGGTTTTGAGCGATTGCCTGACCGGTCGCCCGGCGCCTTCTGTGCCTGTTCTGAGACACTGCGGTAAGACCGCGGGCGACCCGGGCTGGTCATACAAAGCACCGGTCGCGTCACCCGAAAGCGGACACGACCCGGCGGCACGCATTCGGCCGCTCCTGGCATTTTTCCGGACCAGATAGGGGCAACATCTGGCCAGGATCGTCCACGCTGTGATTGCCTAAGCGGACGATCCGAACTTCCGGCATAAGTGACCGGGCCGCGGATGGACCTCACGGTCTGAGGGACCATCAGAAGAACAGCGCGATCCGCTTCCAATCATTGGTAGGTGTGATGACGCCCATGATAGACCTTCAGATACGTGCCTGGGCGGTAGCGCTCGGCCTCGCCCAACTCGCCCTATCGGTCGCTTTCGTCGTCGCTGGTCGTGGCTTGCTATACGGCATCGGTCCTCGCGACGAACCTCCGCGTCAGCTTGGGGTGATCGCATCGCGGCTCGAACGGGCCTACAAGAATTACATAGAGTCCTTCCCATTCTTCGCCGCTGCGGTGCTGCTAGGGCACGTGGCAAACCCCGGAAGGCCAGCTTTGCTCGTCGTGGTGGCAGACAGAGGCCCCATTTGGTCGCTTCAAAAGAAGATACTGACGTTCTTTGCAGACAGGACGGCCTGATCGAGCACCAGGCGGCGGCGGGCGATTTTCCATGAGCCGTCAACGCGACGCAGCAAGTCTTCACGGGAGCCGACGTAAAAATCCTCTTCGGATTCCGCCCGGCTGCGGTAGACCAGAAAATTGGAATAGACCTTGATTTCGGCCTCGTCTTCGCCCGGCTCGACCTCGACATTGCTAATCAGATGGCGGGTACGCGACGGTGGGTCCTCGGCCCAGGCCATGCCGGTATCGAGCCGGGCGACACGGGCGACGAGGGTCGTCTTGTCCTCGTCGAGGATGGCGAGTTCGTCGTCCGCGGTTACATCGGATTCGACATAGCGGTCGCGATCGAGGATTGCGATCGACTTGCTCGATTTTGGGTACCGGTTGCTGCGACCAACCATGAAATACCGCACGTCGTCTGCAAAGAGGTGCAGCCACTCGTGGAAGCGCCGGTCGTCGAGCAGCCGCGCCTCGCGGTAGAGAAATTGCTCGATTGAGCGGATCAGCGCTTCGTCGGCTGGTGAAGGTTCGTTACACATGGTCATTTTCGGATGCGCTGTGGTCGACGACTTCGTTCCACGGCGCGCCTGACATCATCTCGGACCAGCGGCAATAGAAATGCCGGTGGTTGCTTTCGCTGTAGCGGTACTCGCTCGCCCAGGCGCCAAGTGCCGGATCGAAACGGTCGTGGCCCAACCCCATTTGCGTGTTGAGCAGCATCTGGCGGGAGATCACGCCGCGCCCGGTGCGGGTGCATTCCTGCCAGTTGTCCATATCGTCCTGCTCGAACGTACCGGAGGGGCCAAAGCCGCGTGCCCCGGCTAGCCGAATCGCCTTTTTGATTTCAGGCGGAGCGGCTTTGTCCATGAAGACCCACGACCACACTTCGGTTTTATCGGGGCCACGCGGGTGCCAGACCCGGAACGTGCGCGAGGTTGCGCGCAACAGCGAGAAATTCGGAAAGACAGTGGCGACGATCGGATTGACCAGTGCCGAGCGCGGCCCGAGCCGTGTGTTGACCTCTGGGCGGGTTGCCCAGTCGTAATCGAGCAGCTTATCCGCGGGCGGCTCGCCGCTCATTTCTGGCCCGATGCAGATCACGACATGGCCGTTGCCGGGCGATACCATTGTGCCGGTCGCGTTGCGCTTCGCGGTGGCGCCAGTGCTGAACGAGGTCGTCACGGCCGACAAGTGGCTCCACGGCACGTGATAGGCGTCGCCGCCGAAATTCTCCGCCGGAAACTTCCAGTTGCACGGTATGACCCATCGGTGCATGCCGAGGATCTCGATGCGACCCTCGCGACGGTCCACGAAGTTGTCGAGATACCACGCCATTTCGCCGAGATATTCGTGCAGCGGCGGCGCTTCGGAGTCGAACGTGGCGAACCACAGTCCTTTGTAATTGCCGAGCAGGGCCACCGGGATCAGCCCCCAGCGCTCGCGGTCTAATTCGTTGTGATACGCCTCCCTCAGATACGGCACGCCGGTCAGCCTGCCGTCGTTACGATAGGTCCAGCCATGATAGGCGCAGGTGAAACTCGCAGCATTGCCACTGTCGGCGCGGCAGAGCCGGTTGCCGCGGTGCCGGCAGACATTGAGGAAGGCGTGCACCTGCCCATCGTTGTCGCGGATCACCAGGACAGGGTCTTCACCCATATAGGTCGTAAAGAAATCGCCGGGCAACGGAATCTGGCTGTCGTGACACAGGAACAACCAGCAGCGGGCGAAGATCTGCTTCAGCTCCTGCTGGTAGATCTCCGGCTCAATGAAGATGCGCCGGCTGACCACGCCGCGGTCTGCGTCGACCAACTCGTGCATGCCGCGGTTCATCGGCTGCCTCCCTGATCTGCGCGCGGCCGGGGTACACGCAGCATCGCACCGGCATCGACCGTCACGATCGCGCCGGTGATGCCGCGGGCGTCCCGGCGTGACGACAGGAAGAGATAGGCGCCGGCCAGATCGGCCGGCGCCAGCGCTAGGTGCAGCGGATTGCCGGTGCGCAGCCGATCGGCCATGCCAGCGGCGGCGAATTGCGAACGATCGTCATTGCCGAGCGACTGCAGCCCGCGCAGATCGGTCATTGTGCCGCCCGGAGCGACGCCATTGACGCGTATGTCAGGGGCAAGTTCGACCGCGAGTTCGCGAATGAGCCCCACGACGGCATGTTTGGAGGCGGTATAGAGCGCGCCGCCGCCGCCCGAGTTGAGCCCGGCCACTGACGCGGTGAAGAGCATAGACCCCGAGGTCTTTCTGAGCTCCGGCAAGGCTGCGCGCGCGCCGTAGACGACCCCTTTTACGTTAACCCCGAACAGCTCGTCATAGGCCCGGCCGAGCTGCTCTTCCGGCATCTCGGCGACAGAGGCGTAGACGTCGAAGATCCCCGCATTGCCGACGAAGACGTCGAGCCGGCCGAAGGCGCCGACCGCTTCGGCGACGGCACGCTTGTTATCGGCAAGCTGTGCGACATCGCCCGCGATACCGACCACCTTGTCGCCGAACTCGTCGCGCAACTCATCTGCGCGCGAGGCAACTCGGTCCATCACTCCGACGCGCGCGCCCTCTTCGATAAACCGCGCCACGACTGCCCGACCGATGCCCGAGCCGCCGCCTGTCACCAGCACCACCTGCCCGTCGAGAACGCCCATCATCTCCTCCCATGCGCGCCGAATCTACTTCAGCTGCCGCTGGACTGCGCCATAGCGAACGAGGTGCGCGACGCCGGAGGCCGCCTCGTCCGAAGTTCATTCACTCATCCATAAGATCTCGCCATTGCATCGCCTCGACGCACCGGCCTGCTCAGGCACCTACCAGCGCACTTATGACAGGTTTTGCGTAGAATGGCACGGGCGCAAAAATCCTATCAAACTGAGGTGTCGGCCGTGTACTTGAGCTGGGCTTTGCCATGGTGGGAGTTGCTACGCCGGCACGCTTTGCACTTTTCCCGACCGGAGCGGACGATCTGCTGCACGCCGGCTGCGTCCGCAATGCCACTGCGCGATCGCATCCGCGATGGGCCGCCCAGCACAGCTTGACTGCCGGCCAGATCGCGCGACATCTCGAACGCTCGTGCAACGTGCGGGCCGGAAGCGAACCGGCAGAAAATCATTCTAACTGCCAGGCAGGTCCCGACCCAGAGCGGCTGCTTGAACATGCGTTGCCCGTCCACCTAAACAAAACCGGTGTAGCGGGCCGGCCCCGAGGCACGGCTCCGGGCAACCGGTCTCAGTTCGCATGCAGAGGTGCCGGCGGTCAGCTCATTCGCCGATACGGCAGGCGGCGAGCGAGCCAGCAGCCAACGTCGATCGCACCAATGTCGCGCTGGACGGCGAGAGTCCAATCGCCTGGTGGCGTATGATCCAGTGCGCGCGGGCACGGCAACGTCCAAAGGTCCGCACCGATTGGGTCCAGGGACTCCATCCGCCCCTGGCCTAGGAAGCCCGAAAAGCCGCCATACAGCGCGCCGCCGGCGTCGACGACGGTGAGGTCGGCGTCCAGTTCATCACAGTGATAGCGGCCCGCGACGTCTTGCATCGAGGCGCCTGCGCGCCGTTGCAGCAGCGCCCTGGTGTTTTCCTGCGGACGCTCCATCGCCAGCCCGTGAGACGTGGGACGAAGGCGGGTTCCGGTCGGGCTGGTGGCGGTGCCGTCCGCTTGCAGGTCCAGACGCTCCGAAAAATGGCCATAGCGCAGGCGCAGCTGCTGGTCCGGGAAGGTATCAATGCGGGCGGAGAGACTGGTCTCTGGATTGATCCAAGCGCCCGCCCAATCCGGGATTGGCTTAGGCTCGGGCGGTTGCGGGCGATCGATGTCGAGGGCAGCGGCGAGAACGTCGAGCGCGGCCTCGCGTGCATCCGACATGTGGTTGAACATCACCACAACGGAAATGCGTTCCGCCGGCAGGTACATGCGATGGCTGCGCCAGCCGCGTAGCGCGCCGCCATGGCCGGTATAGGCTCGGCCGAATTCGGTGCCTCGGTTCAGGCCGAAACCGTAGGGTGATGGGGTGCCGTCGGCGAAGGTCACCGGTGCCGTGAGCCGGCTATACAGCGACGTCGGATCGTCGCGTGTAGCATCGATGTGGCGCTCCCAGGCGATCATGTCGTCCAGGCTGGCACCGAGACCGGCATCTCCGGTCCAGATGATGCGGTTCTCAGCGGGGCGAAAGCCGGTGGTTTGGGTGCCTTCATAGCCTTCGGTGCCATCCGGCAGGGCGCGCGTGTCGGCGGCGAGCACCGCGCTGGCTAAGCCGGCGCGATCAAAGATCCTGGCCCGCAGCAGTTCCGCAAACGAACGGCCGGTGCGGTACTCGAGGACCTCGGAGAGCAACCGAAAATTTTGGTTGACGTAGGAGTATTGAGCGCCAGGGCTGAAGTGGAGCGTGCGTGTGCCAGCGATGACGCGCGCGGCCTCGGCGTCGGCGAAGGGCGATTCAGCAAGGGCACCGTGCAGCATAGCAACGGCCCAGTAGTCGCGCAGGCCGGACTGATTGTGGCAGAGCTGGAGCGCGGTTGGTGGAGACTGCTGCAGGTTAGGCAGATGCGCGCGCAGGTCGGCATCCAGCACCGTGAGGTCGGGAAACAGGTCCAGCAGCACAGCGCAGGTGAACTGCTTGGTGATAGAGCAGAGGCGGAAAAGGGTTGCGGGGGTGAACGGCAGGCGGCGCTCGGCATTGGCGTAGCCCCAAGCGTGGCGGACCACTGCTTCGCCGGCTCGCAGGACTGCGACCGCCCCGCCGGGTCCGGGATAGGCGCGCGGGAGGGATGTGACGGCGCTGTTAAGCCGGGAGGGCATAAGGTGTTTCCTCGGTTTCGACGCGGTCCTTATCATGCGCGAGATTCATCGCGCCCGCACCCCCGCGATGCCGTCGCCATGAATCTTACCGCGCGTGTCCTCGACGAAATCGCTGTATGACAGGTCGCCCTAAACGTTGCTCTGGAATGCCGTGTGCCGGGGGGGCTTGTGCTGTCCGAGTATCAGGCTCAAAGGCTAATGCGCAGAAAGTGTCGCGACCTCCGCCATGCCCGCGGTCAGCCGTGTGAAGAAAGGCAGCGCAAAGCCGCCGAGCACACAAATCATCCAACGGAGCAGGCCGACCCCGAACGACCCGAGGACAGGCCCAATGGCGAGTATGGCGACGATCTCTCCGACACAGGACCTCTCGGTTGCGGGTTTCAGCACCACCAGGGCGCAATTCAACGTAGATTACAAGGCAGCCCATCTTTCTAGGGCGATGCTGCGGGAACTGTCTGGTCTGATGCAGACGGGCGCCGCGCTATGTTTCATGGCCTCACCCTCGGAAGACGCGCCGATCTCCCCTTCTCAACCCCTTTACTGCGCATCGGACATGGCTTAACTACCGCTCCATGTTCGGCCAGACGAAGCGCACGATGAAGACCACCGAGCCCTGCCAAGGGGTGGTGCGAGTGTGCGCTTGTTGAAGAAACCGACTTAGCACACCTCACAGGCCCCGCCGGACGCGGACGGGGCCTTTGCGTTCCGGCACCGCGCTTCCTCCCCGGCCTTACGCGAAGGAACGCCGTGCCATGAGCCTCAATAACCTCTCCGTCGCGATCGTCGGCGCCACAGGCGCGGTTGGTACGGAGTTGATCACCTGCCTTGAACGGCGGGACTTTCCGCTGCATGAGCTGCGACTGTTCGCGACGGCGCGCTCCGCCGGACGAATCATGGCGTTCCGTGGCAAAGGCCTGCGAGTTATGGAGCTGACCGAGAACGCATTGTTTGACTGCGATATCGCCATGTTTTC
>JASHQG010000094.1 GCA_030037665.1 Acetobacteraceae bacterium | reverse complement strand
GACACCGCCAACAGCGCCGAGCAGGTCGCTGGCGATGATCGCCACGGTATAACCGGCAAGTGATGCGGCATAGGAAGCGAAGTTTCGCAAGAGCGTGGCGACGAAGGCGCACGCGGCACACCATAACGCCAGGCCGGCGAGAAACAGACCGCGATCCTGAGCAAAACAGGCGGTCAACACGATGCTCATGGTGACGCCGATGATGGTGCCGAGCATGCGGAACCAGCCCTTGCGCAACGAGCTGCCAAGTTGGGGCTGACACACGATTGCTGCTGATGCTCCAGCCCAGAACGGGTCGTCGAGCTGGAGCCAGAATGCCGCGTAAAGCGCCATGGACACCGAGATCCACAACCGAAGCCCGAATAGCAGTGCTGGACCTGCCGCCCGTAGCGTCTCTTCGAGCCGCAGCGCTTTGATGGACGCGCCCGACGGTCGGAGCGGATTATCAACCGAGGGCGCCGTACCACTCATTGCCGCACTTGCCGCTCTGCAGTTCGAGAGTTGGGAGCATGCGTGTCGCCCGGCTCGTCAGGGGATGTTCTCTACGATCATCTCCCAGAGGTCGTGCCCCTTGCCATGCAACATCGCTCTGGCGCTATAGACCGCCATCCCGACCACCGCTTCGGGCGACACGAACGGCGAAGGCGGCGTCACCAGTTGCATTGGCGTTACCTTCACGTGCAGTAGCGCCGGACCGGGCTGCGAGAGCCATGCGCGGACAGCATCTTCCAGTTCACCGGCCGCCGTGACCATCTGTCCCCAAAGGCCCACCACCTTGGCGACTTCGCCAAAGTTCGGGTTCTTCAAATCCGTGTACACGGGGACTAACCCGGCAGCCTTCTGCTCAATATCGACAAAACCGAGCTTGCCGTTGTCGTAAACGACGATCTTGATCGGCAGATTTTCCTGGACGACCGTCAACAGCTCGCCAAGCAACATGGCGAAACCCCCATCGCCCGCGAGGCAGATGACCTGTCGGCCTGGCTGGCACTTCTGCAAACCAAGCGCGGATGGCATTCCACCGGCCATTGTGCCATGTAACAGGCTCGCAAACGTTCTGCGTCTGCCGCCGGTGTCGATGTGGCGCAACATCCAGACCGCAGCAGTACCATCATCCGCCGCGAACAACGCGTCATCGGCTGCGAGCTTGTTGATAATCTTGGTAAGGTAAGTACCGGAAATCGCGGATTCCGGACCGGACACGGTCTCCGAGTTTGCCGTCGCGACATCCTTCCGGTGACGTTCCACATGGGCGGTCAGGAACGCGTTGTCCTCATGTTGGTCGAGCCGCGGCAGCAGAGCCTGCAACGTCGTCTTGATATCGCCGACCGTTCCGATCGTCACTGGATGCCGTCGACCGATATGAGTTGCATCAGCATCGATCTGGACGATCTTCACGCCATCCGGATAGAATTGAGTCCAGGCGAAATCGGCTCCCAGCAGGAACAGTGCATCGCAGTCCAGAATGGCATGATAACCTGCGGGCCCGCCGATAATTCCCGTCATCCCGACATTGTATGGATTGTCGTATTCGAGGAAGTCTTTGCCACGGGACGTATGGGCCATCGGCGCCTTTAACCGCGCGGCCGTTGCGACTACCTCGTCGTGCGCGCCAGCGCAGCCGGCGCCGGCGTAAATCGTGATTGCATTGCTCTTATTCAGAACACGCGCAATCTCGTCGAGATCGTCATCAGTTGGGCGAATGAGCGGGCGACGCGCATGGACACTATATGGAGGCTCCTCGTGCGACGCGGCATTCGCGACGTCTGCCGGCACGACGAGCACGGCAACGCCACGTCGCGTCAAAGCCGCCTGGCACGCCGCGACCGTTTTACGTCGAGCCTGCTCGGGTGTCAGGATCATCTCACAGAAGACGCTGCAGCCCTTGAACACATCGTCAAAATCGATCTCCTGGATCGATTCGAATCCCAGATCATGCCGCACGATCTGAGTGGCGATCAGGATGACTGGGGCGCGATTGCGATTGGCTTCGTAGAGTCCGTTGATGAAGTGGAGACTGCCGGGTCCGCAAGTACCTGCGCAGGCGGTGAGATGACCCGTGAACTGCGCCTCAGCTCCTGCCGCGAAGGCGCCCGCCTCTTCGTGCCTCACGTGGACCCAATCGATCTCGCTGCGATCAAGCGCGTGGGCGATCCGGTTCAACGTGTCGCCCACCACGCCGTAACAGGTCTTCACACCGGCTGATTGCAGAGTTTCGACGATCAAATCGGCGACGCGCTTACTCATGGCAGTACCTCATGTGTTTAGTCGAGCTTATTTGGTGCCTGGTAAGTGGCATTGGGCCCCATCGATGGGACTTTGCCTCTGAACACTCTGTAGTTGATTGCCGTGTAAAGCAGCATGAGCGGGAAGACGAAGAGACCAGCGCCCCAGAACATGAAGGCGAGGCTGGAATAGGGCGCCGCAGCTGCATCGACCGTGATCGAAAACGGGATCATGTAGGGCCAGAACGAGATCGCGAGCGTGCCAAACGCTGCGGCGAAG
>JASHQG010000011.1 GCA_030037665.1 Acetobacteraceae bacterium | reverse complement strand
CCTCGCCCCTATGTCCCGCCGTCCGTTCGCCGCCGTGGAACCCGAGCCATGAGAGTCCGCAACAGCCTTCGCGCCGCCAAGACCCGCGACAAGAACTGCCGCGTGGTGCGCCGTCGCGGCCGGGTTTACGTGATCAACAAAAAGAACCCGCGCATGAAGGCCCGCCAGGGCTGAGGCCGCGCGATTCGGGCGGACAGCCCTCCGGCCGCGTCAGCATCAGGCAAGCACCGAACCCGGCGAGGCGCATGCCACCCAGAGTGAGCGCGTGATCACGGCGCGGCAGCACGATTGTGGAGAGCGGCGCTCATCGACGCCGTCCAGGCGGCACCACGTTTCTGGATCGAACCTTACCCTGTTGCGACATTAACCTGCGCCTCGAACCGTTGGCGTGCTCCCGCTCGGTCGCTTGGTGTGGAAAGGGGCCGCGCGCGGGCCGTTGTCGGAGGCCCGGCCACCCATCGATAAGACAGCAAGTCTCCGGCAGCGTGGTCACCCGACCGAATGGTTGCGGGTCATTGGCGCGTCGTGGCCGAGCAACGCAAATCTGAACGGTAGAACCGGCGCGATAGCGGACAGCTCAGCCACACCCGCATCGCGCACAATGACGACCAGGAACGACTCGTTATCGGCCCGACCGGCGAACGGGCGCGGCGCACTGAAGGTCGTGCCGACACTTTGCACCAGGAGCGGCCGGTTGCTCCCCGTTACCTGCACCAACCCTTTCACGCGCAGCATCCGCTCGCCACAGAGCCCGGCGAGATTGTCGAGCCATTCGGCGAGCGCGTTCCACGCAACGGGCGCATCGAGCCGCGCGAGTACGACGCTGATGCGGGGATGGCGCAATCCCACCGCTTCAGCGCGTCGCAACGAACCGCCCAGAGATGCCTTTGTGCGCAGTGAGAACGCCGCCAGCGTCGCGACCTGCCGGTCATCGGTATCGATCAGCCTGGCTGTCGGATTGATCCCCGCCGCCAGGCGCGGCGTATCCTCGACCTGCGCCACGGTCGCAAGATCGCGCTTGGTCACCACCAGCGTTTGCGCGCCGGCCCATTGGGCCGCGGCTTCCTCGAAGCTCCCCTCCGATGCGCCGCGCGTGCAATCGAGTGTCGCCACCACGCCCACACGCATGCCGAGCGGCGCGAGTGGCGCCAGCGAACGCAGAATCGGGCCGGGTTTGGCCAGCCCGCTGGTCTCGAGGATGATGCGCACGGGCGGCGGCAGGCCGGCATCCTGCCGCCGCGACAGCATGTCGGCGATGGTTCGTTCGAGGTCGCTGCCGAGGGAGCAGCAGACGCAGCCATTGCTGAGCAGCGCAACCGGCGTTTCCCCGCCCTCGGCGAGGATCGCGCCATCGAGGCCGATCTGGCCGACCTCGTTGACGATCACGCCGGTGTCCGCCGCCTCGGCCAGTGCCAGGAAGTCGCGCAGCAGCGTGGTTTTGCCGCTGCCCAGGAAGCCGGTGAGAACGATGAAATCGATTGGCGTCACGTCAGACGTGCACCGGGCCGATGCTCCGGCGCGTCGGCATAGCTCTGCGCCACCAGTGCGCGTACATCGGCCAAAAGCTCGTCCACGTCGTACACCACGCCGGCCTTGATTGTGTGGCGCAGCGCGCGGTGCCACTCGACTTGGCGCGTATCGTCGTTCAGCCGCATTGCGCCGGTGCCGTACAGCAGCTTGAAGTCGCTCAACGGATTGTGGTCGTGCACCAGGAGGTCGGCGCGCTTGCCCACTTCGACGCTGCCGATCTCGTCGCTCAGGCCGACCAGATCGGCGCCTTGCGAGGTCGATGCGCGAATCACTTCCAGGGGATGGAAACCGGCTTCCTGCAGCAGTTCCAGCTCCCGGATGTAGCCGAACCCGAACAGCTGGAAGATGAAACCGGAATCGCTGCCGGTGCAGACGCGCCCGCCGCGATTCTTGTACTCGTTGATGAACTGCATCCAGAGCCGGTAGTTCTCTTTCCACTCAATCTCGTTGGTGGTGGACCAGCGGAACCAGTAGGAGCCATGCGCGCCGCGGCCCGGCTGGAAGAAATCCCACATCGACTTCCAGGCGTAATCGTGATGCCAGTCCGCTTGGCGCGCGCGCATCAGATCGCGGTTGGCGTCGTAGATCGTGAACGTGGGCACGAAGGTGAAGTCGAGCGCCAGGAATTTCTCCAACACCTCGTTCCACCTGGCGGAACCGGGCTCGGCCGCCTGGCGGAAGCTCTGGCCGGCATAAGCGAAGCGAAAATATTCGTCGCTATAATCATAATCCGTCGGATAGTTCTGCACGATGCGGTCGTCGAACAGCGCTTCCGGCAGGCCATAATAGTGTTCGGCGCTGCTCAGTCCCCAGCCGGCGCTGGTCAGCGCATTCATCCGCGTCACCGCCATCTGCGCATGATGACAGCCGGACCGCAGGCCCAGCCGGCGGCATTCGTCCAGCGCCGCCTGCATCAGCGCGGGCGGCGCGCCGAAGAATTTCACGCCGTCGGCGCCGCGCTCCTTGATACGGCGCAGCCAGGCGCGCGCCTGGTCCGTCGTGTGGATCGTCTTCAGCATGTCATTGACGGCCGGGAAATACACGTATGACAGCAGCCGCGGCGCGGCGATGGCGTTTTCCTCCGCCAGTGCGCGCTGCTGCAGCATCCAGCCGAGCCCGTTGAACGACCCCATTTCCCGCACCGTGGTGACGCCGTGTGCGAGCCAGAGTTTGTAGACGTAATCGACCGGCGGTACCCAGCCGTGCACCCAGTGATAGGGAACGCCGGCATGCGCGTGGCAGTCGATGAAGCCAGGCGTGACGAACCGGCCGTGACAATCGATTTCGTGGTCGCCCGCGGCGGGCCGGCGTTCCGCCTTGATGGTCGCTTTCGGCACGCCGACCTTGCGCATCTCGGCGATGCGGCCGTGCTCCACCACGATGTCGATCGGCCCAATGGGTGGTGCACCGGTGCCGTCAATGACGGTGGCGCCGCGCAGAACCATGCGGGCGAAGGGGCCGACGCCGCGGTCGCGCCCGGTGGCCGGTTGCAGCGGTGGCATGCCTTGTTGCGCGCGCTGCGCGGTCAGTTCCTCGCCGGCATCCGGTTCAAATGCATCGTCCGCCATCGGCAGTCTCCTGTGATCGGGCCGATCCCGGTTCATGCCGGCCGGAAGCGCCGCGGCAAGACAGCGGTGGCCAGCAGGGTCAAGCCCAGCGTCGTCGCCATCAGGACGAAGGCGAGCACGCCGGCGAAGGGCCAGTTGTTGTTGGTATTGAACTCCCAGTACAGCAGCGGCGCCATCATCTGGAAACGCGGGCCGCCGAGCAGCAGCGGCGTTGGAAAGGCATTCATCGACAGAATGAAGCAGAGCGCGCCCGCGATCAGTACGCCGGGCATGGAGAGCGGCATGATGATGCGGCGGAAACTGCTGCCCGGCGGAGCGCCCATGCTGGCGGCAGCTTCCTCGAGACGCGGATCGATGCCCTCGAACACGCTTTGCAGGGTGAGGATCGTGAAGGGCAGGTTGATCGAGATGATGCCGACGATGACAGCGGTTTCGGTGTACATCAGGTCGACGCCCTGCACGCCGAACAGGCCGTTCGCCACGATGTCGAGCAGGCCGCCGCGGGCGAACAGGATCATCCAGCCGGCGGTGCGCGTCACCGCGCCGATGAACAGCGGCAGGATCAAGAGCATCACGTAAGCGGACTTCCAGCGACTTTCCGACCGCGCCAGGCGCCAGGCCATGGGAATACCCAACACCAGACACGCGGCGGTGACGATCAGCGAGACGCGGATGGTGACCCCGAGCACGCCGAGATAGAATGGATCCGAGAAGAACCGCACATAGTTCTGCGGCGTGAATGCCGCGGTCATCAGTTGGGTCGGGTCGAAGCGGTTGAAACTGTATCGCGCCAGCAGAATGAGAGGCGCCAGCATCATGGCCGAGACCAGCACAATGGCCGGGGTGAGCAGGGAGGCCGCGGACAGAGTCTCGTTGCGCGCCGCCTGCCGTTCGAATGGGCTCATGCTTCGCATGCGAGGACCAGCGCGTGGACAGAGGGACGACGCGGGCACCAGGTGATGGGCGGCGAGAGCCGGCCACCCACGGCTCCGCGAGACCGGGCCCGGACGAGAGGTGCGTGGCGGGTCCTTGCCCACCACGACATTGACGCTCGCGGCATCACGACTTCCGCTGGATGTTCTTCAGCCACCAATCGGTCAGGTCTGGTGTTGCCTTGGCAGTCACCGGATAATCCGGCTGCACCAGTTTAGCGCCCTGCGGCAGGGCCAGATCCTCGGCAACCTGACCAGTGAGCTGCGCGTTGGTAACCGTCGGCAGATAGCCCATGTGCGCGGCGAAACCCTGCTGCGCCGACGGCTCCAGCAACGCGTTCATGTACTTGTAGGCCGCTTCCTTGTCGGGAGCGTTCTTTGGCATCACCATGCCCGAAACGTAGAGGATCGCGCCCTCGTCCGGGTATTGTCCCTTGACCGGGAAACCCGCGTTCTTCCACATCACCGTGCGGGCCTGCCAGATAATCCCGACATCGATCTCGCCCGACTTGAAGGCCGGCGCAAAGTCGTCGGTTTCGGGATACAGCCGGATTCCGTTGGCGTTCAGCTTCAGCAGATACTCTTTCGCCTTGTCGAAGGCGTCCGGGTTGCCCCCGATCGCCAGCGCGGCGCCCATCGTCACCCAGACCGCTGCGTTCGTCTGCACGCCGATCTTGCCCTTCCAGCGCGGATGCAGCAGCTCGGACCAGGTCCTCGGCGGGGTTTTCACGGTCGTCGGGTTGTAAGCGAACACCTGCGCACTGTAGATCTGCGGCACGAACTCGCCGGGCATGAAGCTGCCGCTATGCAGCTCGGGGTTCACGTTCTTCAGGTTAGGCACCTTCGCCGGGTCGAGCGTCGCAGCGAGACCCGACACGGCGGTACGATAGCCGTTGAACGAGCTGAGGCAGGCAATGTCCAGCGTCCCGCGCGGCAGCGTGCGCTTGGCGTACAACTGTGCCACACGCGGTGCTTCATCCGAGATTGCCTGCACGACGGTGACGCCGTCCGCCATCAGGATCGGGTGGTCGATGTTCTCGCGCAGCAGGTTCGCGTAGTCACCGCCCCAGGTGCCGACAATGCAGCGTTCCGCCGCCTGCGCTGCGCGATGGAGCAGCGGCGTCGTCGCCAGTCCGGCGGCGCCTGCCAGCACGCTGCGCCGAGGGAGCGCCAGTCCAGTCCTCGATCGATTCATTGTCAGCCTCCTGCTGTAACGGCTTGTGGTTGCGGCGCTGCCGGAGCGGGCCGGTCGTGGTCGTCGTAGACGCGTTCCGCGGCCGGATCCCAGATCAGGCCTACCGGCTCCCCCGCCATACGGCCTTGGGCCGCATCGCCTTGAGAAGGACGGCGCACGATCACATCGATGCCGGATTCCATTCGCACGACATATTCCAGCACCGCGCCGAGATAGGTGGCCAGCACGATGGTCCCGGTGGCGCGTGCGTCAGGCGCGTCCGGGTGGGCGAGGCGGACGCTCTCCGGGCGCACCGCAAGACAGGCCGCACCGGAACCGGCGTAGTGTCCGCACAGCGCAATGCGACCGTTCCCCTCGGTCAGCAGTTCGGTGCCGTTCCTCAACTGGCCGCGCAGCAGATTGCTATGGCCGATGAAGCCGGCGACGAAGGGTGTTGCGGGGCGTTCGTACAGATCCTCCTGGCTGCCGATCTGTTCCACGCCGCCGTCCCGCATCACCACAAGGCGGTCGGCCATCGCCATTGCCTCGCTCTGGTCGTGTGTCACAACAATCGCGGTAATGCCGCGGTCGCGCTGCAGTATGCGGATTTCGCGCGCCATTTCCTGACGCAGCGCGGCGTCCAGGTTGGACAGCGGCTCGTCCAGCAGCAGCAATCGCGGATGAATCGCCAGCGCACGCGCCAAGGCAACACGCTGCTGTTGCCCGCCGGAGAGTTGTCGCGGCAGGCGATCGGCAAAGTGCTCCAGCTTCACCAGACGCAGCATCTCCATCACACGCGCATTGGCCTGCGCCGAAGGCATGCGCCGCATCTCCAGCCCGAAGCGGATGTTGCGTGCCACGTTCAGATGCGGAAACAGCGCGTAGCTCTGGAACACAATGCCGATGTCGCGGCGATAGGCCGGCATGCCGACGACGCTGTTGCCGTTCAACAGGATGTCGCCAGAGGACGCCGGCAGAAAACCCGCGATCATACGGAGCGTGGTGGTCTTACCGCATCCGGAGGGGCCGAGCAGCACGATCAGCTCGCCGGGCGCCACGCTCAGGTCGACCTCACGCACCGCGACATGGCCGGCAAACCGCTTGGTCAGCGCACGCAGTTCCAGCGCGGTGGCGCGCTCGCTCATCGCACCACCTGCCCGAGGCGCACGAAGCGGTCGAGGACCACCATCAGGCCGCCCACCAGAATCATCTGCGCCACGGCGACCGCGGCGACCAGCGGATCAATGTGATATTCAAGGTATTCCAGAACGGCCACCGGCAAGGTCGTGATGCCTGGCGCGACCAGAAACAAAGCCATCTCCAGATTTCCGAAAGAGAAGATGAAGGCGAACAACCCGGCAGCGATGATGCCCTGGCGCATCGCGGGCAGCGTCACGCGCCAGATCACCGTCAAAGGTCGCGCGCCGAGGCTCGTGGCGACTTCCTCCGCCGCGCGGTCGTGGTTGATCAGGCTGGCGACGCAGAGCCGCACCACCCACGGCATGGTGATGACCAAGTGTGCGAGGATGAGCCCAGGCAGCGAGCCGGTCAGCGCGAGACCGGTCCAGACCTCGATCAAGACCAGGAACAGGTAGGTCGCGAGGCCGAGCGCAATGCCCGGCACGGTCAACGGCGACAACAGCAGCGTACTGATCACGGCCCGGCCACGGAAGCGATGGCGGGACAGCGCGATGCCGGCCGGAACACCCAGAAGCAGGCTTCCGATGACGGCGGCAAAGGCGAGTTCCAGGCTGGTGACGATCGCGTCGCCGAAATTCGGGAGGATTGCGGGGTACCAGCTCAGCGTGTAGCCGGGCGGCGGGAAGGCGATCAACTTCTGGTTGAACACGCTGAGATAGAGCGTCAGCAGCAACGGCACGAAGATGATCAGAAGGCCGCACCAGATTAAGAGCGAGGTGACGACCCGGCCGATCCGGGCAAGCCGTTCCGTCCGTTCGTGGTGCAGCAGAAGCGTGGCGGACGCGTCAGGGACTGCCAATGACTGCGGGCCGTCAGAGCGCATGCTTGATGAAGCAGCCCTCGGGCATGATCGCCCGCATAGCAACGGACCCATCCGGGACGCGCGGCGTCAGCGCCACCCAGCCAAGCCGCGGCAGAATAACCGTGCTCGGTACCACGCGGGGATAGGCGTCTATCAGGTCGGGCATCCATGTGCGCCCGCGCATGCCGATGCGCTCCGCCGCCTGCGCACGGATCGTCCGGTCGGACACTTGGTTGATCAGGCCATCTTCGACCCGATCTTCGAGGTCGTCGCAGAGCGAATCCTGCCGAGGTCCAATGATTGTTTCGATGGCGGAGAGATTTAATTGCATCGTCTGTCGGTGCATGCTGGAGCAAACGGAGTACGATAGGCGGGGTTAAAGGACTGTCAATCCGGAACCGGGCGGTGCAACGTGCCGTTGTTACCAAAGCGCTTAGTGCGCCTCCGCCCAGGTCCTTCCCTTTCCGGTCTCCACCACCAGAGGCACCGACAGCACTGCAGCGTTTTCCATCACGCCGCGCGCCACGTCGGCGAGGCGTTCCGCCTCATCTTCCGGCGCCTCGAAC
>JASHQG010000093.1 GCA_030037665.1 Acetobacteraceae bacterium | reverse complement strand
CGCGCCGTTGACCGAGGTCAATGCGACCCTAAGCTGTCGGAGGCATCAGGCACGCATGAGCGAACCGCTGAACGAAAGCAGACCGAATGACATAGACGCGCCGGCCGCGCACGGCCGGGAAAAGTACCAGCGCGTGCTGGCGATGGCGCGGCGACAACCGCCGGTCATCACCGCCGTGGTACATCCGTGCGATGCAGTGTCGCTCGCAGGGGCAGTCGAAGCGCACCGGCTGAACCTGATTTCGCCCGTGCTCGTCGCACCGCCCGCGCGGCTGCAGGAGGTCGCGCGGCAAAACGCCATCGATATCACCGGGCTGCCGATCATCGCCTCGGCACACAGCCATGACTCCGCCACCAAGGCCGTCAGCCTCGTGCGGGAAGGCAGGGCCGAAGCCCTGATGAAGGGCAGCCTACACACCGATGAGCTGATGGGCGCGGTCGTAGCGCATGACAGCGGCCTGCGTACTGAGCGGCGCATCAGCCACTGCTTCATCATGGACGTCCCGGGCTACGCGGCGCCTCTGATCATCACCGATGCCGCGGTGAACATCGCGCCCACGCTCGAAGAGAAAGCGGACATCGTCCAGAATGCCATCGACCTTGCCCACGCCATCGGCATCGAGCAACCACTCGTGGCCATCCTGTCAGCCACCGAAACGGTGAATGCGAAAGTCCCCTCGACCGTCGAAGCCGCCGCCTTGTGCAAGATGGCCGACCGCGGCCAGATCACCGGTGGGACGCTCGACGGACCATTGGCGTTGGACAACGCCATCAGCCATCAGGCCGCGGCGATCAAGCATATCGTCTCGCCAGTCGCCGGCCGCGCCAACGTGCTGGTCGTGCCCGACCTCGAAGCTGGCAACATGCTGGCGAAGAGCCTGTCCTTCCTTGCGGGCGCCGAAAGTGCGGGCATCGTGCTCGGCGCCCGCGTGCCCATTATCCTAACCAGTCGCGCCGACACGCTGGTGACGCGCATCGCCTCATCCGCCGTCGCAACACTGATCGCCGCCGCCCGTCGCCAGGCCATGCAGAAGGCCGCGCGCTAATCTGAACTCCCGCGCATCATCGTGCCGTGACGTTGTCTGCGATAGGAAACACCCAGAAGGTGCGGCCCCTTCAAATCGCACCAAGCCTTCGCTCCTGGCCGGGATCAACGATGAAGAGGGAGTTTATCGGGGTGCGAGCGCAAAGCCCCCCGCTTTCACAACACCCGACATGGTGACCGTGCGTGGAAACGGCCGGGCGTGTCGGTCAACGCCGCGCCAAGCGGCGGGCGGTCCGCAGCAGGAGTTGGCGGTCGTCCGGCGGCAGTTCGCGATAGATGCGCAGGACAGCAAGTTCGTCGCCACTGCCAGCGTGGGACGACGCCCGTCTCGTGCGGCCATGAGTCAGGTGTTCGATGCCTACGTCCAGGACCTCGGCGATGCGGGAGAGGTGGCCGGTGAGCTGACCGGCCCGGCCGGTCTCCCATTGCGCGACGGCGCTGCGCGAGACGCCAACCGATTCAGCCAAACGCTCCTGCGTCCAGCCCTTCTCCTGCCGCGCATCGCGGATGCGCGCGCCGATCTGCACCGGGTCGCTCATATGCCGCAGTTTACGTCAGCTTCGCTAACAACGCCAGAGGCATACCGGCTGTGTTACGTACGCAGTGGACCCGGACGCGTGGCGTCGCTGTGCCAATTGGCGGCACGGCCCGCGGACACGGGACGGCCAGCAGCTCGCGCGCCTGACGCCGGCCCTCTCTTGCAACAGTCCGGCCGGGCCGCAAGCCAGCCGGACCGGAATCGCGTCAACCCTGCGCGCTGCGATGGCCCGTGTGGTTTGGTGCTTGGTTATGTGAATTCACCATCGCCAATGCCACGACTACCTTAACGATGGCCGTTCGAGCTCTCTGCCACTGGCTGCGCCCGCAGGGAGTGCGGCATGGCGATCGAGACCGTCCGCTCAGTCCTGCCACTCTTCACGCCTGCCATTCTATGGTCGGAGCGTGACGCACATCCGGCCGCCAACAGTTGCACTAACGTATCATTTGGACAGGCACGGCGCTGGCGTTGGTCCATTCTCCCAAACATGAGCAGGAATGTCATGTGTGAGTGTCGGTTTTTGTGAGTGTCGGTTTTGTGAGTGTCGGTTTCACGTTCAACGCGAGTCGAACGCCAGAGCCTTCCGCTCGAGAGACGGTCACGGGCTTCCCAGTTTCCAAAGCTTGGCCTCGATGACTGACAGGTTGGCAATATCCGCCAACGAACGACCGGCCACATCGCCGCTGATCACCGTCGGCGCACGGGTGGAAATCCCACCTCCACCGCTGCGCGACGTCCATGCAGGAGACGCGAACGCTCACGCGATTGATCATAGTTGCAGACGCAGGCCGATATTTCGGTCAACGGATGTTGACCCCTCGATCGCAGGCGAGCCTTCGCAACTGCGCCGCGCACTTGGCGCCCCCGGGGCCTTTGCGCCCGGCGCCCGACCCGCACGGGTTCCCTTGACATCGGCTTGGCGCAGCGACAGGCGCCGATCATAACAGGCGGTACTGTCGTCGCAGGCGCGGCGTACCGGTATCATCGTGTCGGCGTCGAATAGACGGGAGCATACGCAGCCGTGACGAGAAGAGCGTGCTGACACCCATGGCGCGGGCGATCGCGCAACTGGGCGATCGTGCTTTCCTTGACGTGCTGCTGCGCTGCCTCGCGTGGTCGGCCATTTGTTTCATTGCGCTTCACGTGCTTGCCGTGTGGCTGGTCCAGCGCGTGCTGCAATGGCACGGCCCGCTGGGTTGGGCCGGCGACCTGCTCGCGAGCGTCGGCGCCACGCTCCTGACGCTGTGGCTGTTCCTGCCGCTCGCTGCGGCGATCAGTACGCTCTATCTCAGCCGCATCGCGGCTGCCGTGGAGCGCCGGTACTACCCGTTCCTGCCACCCGCGCGGGGCGCGCCAGTCGCCGCTCAGGCATGGGACGGGATCATCCTCTGTGCGCGGATCCTGACATTCAGCCTGGTTTCGTTCGCACTCGTGCTGATCCTGCCGGGAGCCGGCATCGTGCTGGGATGGGCGATCGCGGCCTATGCGCTGGGCCGCGGACTGTTTGTCGCGGTATCGATGCGAAGAATGCCGCGCGCCGCCGCGGACACGCTCTATCGCCGGTTTCGTTGGCAGATCTTGGCGCAAGGCGGGCTCATGGCGGCGGCAGCCTGCCTGCCGTTGGTCAATCTGTTGATTCCCTTGCTGGGCACGGCGGCCATGGTGCATGTGCTGGACGATGCGCTCTCGCAGGCCGGAGGCTTCACTCGTTCCTGACGTCGATCGTTGTGGAAAATTGCAAGCAGACGGTTGTTCCGGCGCGCAAAGACGTGTTAGGCCGATTGCGTTCCGACGGATTCGGCCCTTTAGCCAAGCCAATGGGGGGAACCTTGTTCAAACGCCGCAAGCCAGATGAGCCGAATTCTGGGCCCGGCGGAGCGCTGCCGGCGACCCCTACCGGTGCTCCTGACGACGTCTCGAACGAAGGCGCGATCGAGAGCGCGGGCTCCCCCGCACAGAGGCTCGGCGCACATCCAACATCGGGGGACACAGGACTCGGCGTGCCGCCGTTTCGTCCCGCCCCCCCCAAGGAGGCGCAATCCATGGCCCGCCCGCCCTTCTCCACGGCGCCAACCAGCCCCGCCACCGCTGTTCCACCCTCGGGAGTCCAGCGTCCCGGCATGCCAGTCCCAGGCCCACGCCCGGTCGGAACGCGCGAGCCGGGCGAACGGCGCACGCTGGTCGTCGGCCGAGGCATCAGCGTGCAAGGCACGGTGCAAGATGCCGAACGGCTGGTGGTGGAAGGCACGGTCGAGGCCAGCATGATTCACGCCACGGAGCTGTCCATTGCGCCGGGCGGTGTCTTCAAGGGCGAGGTCGAGGTCGAAGACGCGGAGATCGCCGGCACGATCGATGGCACGCTGACCGCACGATCGGCGCTGATCGTGCGCGCCAGCGGCAAAGTAATGGGTAAAGCACGCTGCCGACGGCTCCAGGTGGAAGACGGCGGCCAACTGAACGGCCAGATGGAGATGCTGACGGATGGAGCGCGCACTGAACCGTCACGTGTAGCGCCCGAGCCGGCGGCCTGATCGTATCGAACCCTCCCCCCGCTCGCTTGGGGAAGAGGTCGGGATGCCCGGCATCCACGGTGAGGGGACTGCGGATCTCTGCGCCGGCGGCGCTCGGTCTCGCGCCGCAACAAGGTACCAGCCTGAAACCGTGAACCCCACGCCCTTGGCACGCGAAGTGGCCTGCAATGCCTCCCGTCGCGTGCGGGAGAGATTTCACCGTTCGTAGTACAACGTCACCGTATGCGTCGCTTCGGCGAAGAACAGCCAGCGTTCGACGTAGATTCCCAACACCACCAGCATCGCCGCGACAAAAAGCGCGGCCACGCTGGCCAAGCCACCAACCAGAGCCGCGGCAATCAGCAGCACAAACGGGACCACGAATCCCGCCACTGTCGCAGTTCGGCGCAGGCGTGACGCATGCGCGCGCGCGATCACATATCCCATTTCACGCAGCAGAAAGTTCTCCTCGGTGTGTGGAGGGTCGAGCGAGCGCACGGGGCC